>MNYQ01000213.1 GCA_001873185.1 Ignavibacteria bacterium CG2_30_36_16
AACTATTGCGCCATTAGCGCCAACACTTAATCCTGTTCTACTATTTCCAAAAAAATATAAACCAAACAGAGAAACATCAACCGGAGTATTTATTTTTTCCCAATTTTCTCCTTTGTTGCTGCTAAGAAATGTAAATCCACTATCACCCGCAGCAATAAACTTAGTCTGTGAAACTGCAACCACTTTGTTTACAGTACCCATTGCAGAATCAGCCACAACCTTCCAACTTTGCCCGCCGTTGTTTGATCGTAAAATTATTCCTTTACCAACCGCCACTGCCGTTAAATCGTCTGTAAATGCTATTGAATTCAAATTAGCATCCGTACCGGTAAATATTCCCTTCCATCCGCTGCGCATTGCATAAGAAGGATTTTTTCTATAACTGTCGCTGCCGGGACCAACATCAGTTTTTGTTAGATTATTTTTGCCCCAAAAGTCATCGACAATAAGAAAAACAAAATAGAATAGTGCAGCAAAAATCACAGTAATAAATAGAACAAATAATCCAAACTTCAACTTGTTTTTTATAGGCGTATCAATTTGTTTCGTCCGGGTTCTTCTAATTTGCTTTCTGTTCTCTTCAATAGTTATTTTTGCAGAGAGAAGATTTAAGTCGGCTGAAAACTCTTCACAGGTATGATATCTTTTAGCGGTTGATTTATTCGTTGCTTTTGAAATGATAGAGTCCAACCCGCCGGGCATATCTTCACGCTCGGTTGAAAGTTTAGGGGGATTTTTCTTTAAATGAGCTTCGAGTATTTCAAACTCAGTAGGGTAATCAAATGGATTTTTACCTGTTAGCATTTCAAACAAAATGATACCAAGCCCGTAAACATCGCTCTGAATCGTTGGTTCCTGCGCTTTTATTTGTTCCGGACTCATATAAAGGACGGTGCCTATTTTAACTCCGGTTCTCGTAATCCCCTTTGTTTCATTGAGCGATTTTGAAATTCCGAAATCCATTATTTTAGCAATGCCTTCTTTGCTTATAATAATGTTGGAAGGTTTTAGGTCGCGATGAATAAATCCTTTATTATGCGCATAAGCCGCGCCGGATAAAACCTGAAGCATTAAATCAATTGCCTGGGCAACTGAGAGCCTGCCCTGCCTCATTATCATCTTTTCTAAAGTTTCGCCCTCGACGTATTCCATTACAATACCGAGAAGTTTCATTCCTTCGGTAAAACCATAAACCGGAACAATATTCGGATGAGTTAATTTTGCCTGGTTCTTTGCCTCACGTTTGAAGCGCTCAATAAATTGGGGATTATTTAGCGCTTGAGCATTTAATAATTTGAGAGCAACATACCGCTCCAATTTTAAATCAAATGCTTTATAGACGATGCCCATTCCGCCTTCGCCAAGAATGTCAACTATTTTATAATTATCTATCCTTGAACCAATCATAACTATTCAACTTTTATTAATATAAAAGTATAATTGTCCGGAGCGCCTCTTTGAGTAACAACCGCTGCAATTTCATTCTCAATAGCTTGAAGATTATCCGGGTTACTGCTCAATATCATTTCAATTTCAGCATTGTTCATTACAGTTGTGATGCCATCCGAACAGATAAAAAATAAATTTTCATCTTCCGGTAAAATTTTCATTTTACTTAAATCAATTTCAACGTTAAGATTATCGCCGAGGGCGCGCATTATAATATTTTTGTTTGGATGATTCTCAGCTTCCTTTAAGGTTAGATATCCTTCATCAACAAGCCGCTGAACAAGCGAATGATCTTTCGTTAATAGTTTAAGTTTACGGTTTTTTAAGATATAAATTCGGGAGTCGCCAATATGCGCCCAGTAGGCAGTATAATCTTTCAGAAATAAAACTTCAACAGTTGTAGCCATTCCGCTTAACAAAGAGTTATTAATTGCACGATCAAAAATAGTTTTATTGGCATGCATCACTGCCGAGCGGATTTTCTCAATATAATCATGAGTGTCGGATGAGGAGAAAGAAGCTATAATTGATTCTACGGCAGTCTTTGATGCTATGTCACCTGCTTTGCTTCCGCCAAGTCCATCGCAAACAACCGAAAGAAGTCCTTTATCAATTTCAACAATTCCTGCCGCATCTTCATTATTCAACCTTTTAAGACCAATATGGTTGAACTGCCTGTAAGTTAATCTCATAAACGAGTTTCGATATAAAATTTCTGAACGATATAAATTAGAAACCGGAATTTTATACTATGAAAATATTATTTCTTAAGTATGTGTTAAAAAATTCTGCGCCAAAATAGTAAATCATTTCCATTAAACAAACTTTGATTAAAAACTCAATAAAGTTGAATTTGGATAAATTCAGTTTCACTTCACGTTCTATTTCAACTTTCCACTTTTACTTTCTACTTTCTTCTTGAAGAACTCTCCGCAAAATATTCTATTCGCATCTGTCCAAAACGATCCGTGCTGTCCAAAATAATTTCATAGGTTGAAATAAATTTAGAATCTTTCCTCAATCCCCATATTTCGTCTCTACCCCGCCAGGTTGGGGCAGGCGGGACTTGAAGTTATAAAGGGTTTTTCCTTCTATAAATATTTAGTCCTTAACGGAACTATCAATAAAAAACACTTCAGAATAAACGGATTATGTCCCGAGAGGGACAAAATATTTGTAGTATCAATACTCGCTCTCTATACTAAAAGTCCCATCGGGACGAAATATTATAATTTGTTTTGGACAAATATGTAGTGATCAGAAAAAATACTTCTTGCCATTGGAAAAATAAATTAATACATTTTACCAAACAGCATTTAGAGAATATGGAGATGAGCGGCAAAACGATCACACAGCCCGTTTCCGTTAGCTAACGGATAACGGATTAAACAAAGTAAGAAACGAAATGAGAGCCGGGCACTACAGTCCGCGCACAGAGGAATCCTATACTAATTGGCTAAAGAGGTTTATTCTTTAGAATATAAAAAAGCAATTAACGCTGTTATGGTAAAAAAGAAGATATAAAATGAGAGAAGATATTTTTATAAATAAGGAAAGAAAAACCGCATTAAATATCCGTTGGCTAACGGATTAGCTATCGGACAAATTGTGATTTCGCATTTATCTCGATTGTTTCGGGACAACATTATTTTGCCTGCAAATGAGCAGTTAGATTTTACGACTCTCATCTTCCTCTTTTTTTGCACATTTACAGATAAAACACATAAAAGTTATGTTGTTTAACATTTAACCGAGGTTATTATGAAAACAGTTCATAGTGCAACTTTCTTATTAATTTTGACTTTGAAAAATTTACTGTAGACTAATATTAATAGGTTGTGAAAAATGAATACACCAAATGAAAGCATTCCTAACAGCAAAAAGAAATTTGTATGGTTATACATAATAATTGCGGTTGTTCACATAACAGCTGCATATTTTTATTGCCGGTATGAAGAATCGGTTCTAATCAAGCAAAAACAGTATGAGCTTGAATCAATTGCCAAGTTAAAAATAAACCAGATATCAGACTGGTACAAAGATGAAAAGGCAGATGCGGAGATACTTTCCCATAACACAATCCTAATCAAGGAAATTCAGCAAATGCTTTCGACCAGTGAACCTGCCGCGCTTGAGGAACTGACCGAAGTTCTTACAAACTTCAAAACAGAACATCATTATGCAGAGATAGTTATAACAACTACCAATGCAGAAATAATCATGTCGACAAATCCAACTCTAAAAAAACTGAATAGTAATTTAAGTGAGAGAATAATTGAAACGGCAGACAAAAATAAGCTAACCGAATTAGACTTTTTCAGATCAACCTCATTTGGCGATAAGATATTGTTAGGTTTTATAACACCTATCCCTGTTGAAGTTAGTAATCATAATTTAGTTATAGCTTTTTTCATTGACCCGGAAGATCATATTTACCCTCTAACCTATCACTGGCCTGTACCAAGCGCAACATCCGAAACATTTCTCTTCCGCGTAGATGGTGATAGCATTCTTTATTTGAATGAATTAAGACATCGGAAAGGTACAGCTTTAGAATTTGTACTTCCCAAAACGCTAAGCGATTTACCGGCTGCAAAAGCCGCAAACGGATACAAGGGAATCTACAGAGGTAAAGATTATAGAAACGTAAATGTTGTTTCTTACGTTTCCGAAATTCCGGGAACCAATTGGTACTTGGTTGCTAAAGTAGACGAGGACGAACTTTTTACCGGACTTTTTCCCAAGATAGTAATGGTTAGCCTTATTGTATTGCTGTTAATAATTATTACGGGTATTGGTCTTTATTTAGTTTACTCTTACCGGCAGCATAATTTAACTGTAAGCTTATACAACAAAGACAAAGAATTATGGAGACAGCAAGAAAAATTTAAGGTAACGATGGACAGCCTCAGTCAAGGTGTCATAACACTTGATGTTAAAGGCAAGGTACAATATATGAACAAAATGGCTGAAGATTTAACCGGCTGGGACTTAAGAAGCGTAAGAGGCGGAGACTTACACGAAGTTTACCCAGTAAAAAATGAGCAGACCGGACTCAGGGAAAATAATATTTTAGAAAAAGTATTTAAGTACGGCGTTGTAAAGGAATTAGCAAATCATACTATACTTATTACAAGAGATGGTAATGAAATACCGGTTATGGATACGGGCGCACCGGTATACGATACAAACGGCACTATTATAGGAGTGTCCATCGTATTTCAGGATGAAACCGAAAGACGAATCCAAGAAAGAAAAATAGAAGCAAGTGAAGTTAGACTCCGCTCTACTTTAGATGATATGATTGAGGGCTGCCAGATAATCAGTTATGATTATAAATACTTGTTTTTGAATAAAGCCGCGCTTCAAAGCAGCAGACAAACAAGTGAAGATTTGCTCGGTAAAACAATGATGGAATGTTATCCCGGGATTGAGAATACGGAAATATTTAGCAAGCTGAAAACTTGTATGGAAACAAGGAAAACTGCAAATATCGAGAATGAATTTAGTTACTCGAATGGTGATAAAAGGATTTTTAATTTGCGATTTGAACCCGTTCATGAAGGACTTTTTATATTGTCCGAAGATGTTACGGAATTAAAATCAGCACATGATTTTATCATAAAATTTAAAATGGGGATTGAACTCTCCGGGGATGTGATTTTTTTAACAGATAAAGAGGGAGTGATCACTTATGTGAACCCTACCTTTGAAAAAGTTTTTGGTTATTCAAAAGAGGAAGTTATAGGAAAAACACCGAGAATATTAAAATCCGGAACACTCACACGAGAATACTACGAAAATTTCTGGAAGGATATACTTTCAAATAAACCGGTAAATCATGAAATAATAAATAAGACAAAAGATAACAGGCAGATTTATGTTGAAGCTTCGATTAACCCGATAAACAATGAAGCAGGTGAGATTATTGGATACCTTGCAATTGAGCGTGATATTACCGAGCGTAAACTAGCCGAAGAAAAACGAGAACAACTCACCGCAATTCTTGACGCCACGCCTGATTTTGTTGCCATAGCTGACAGTAACGGGAAACCAATTTTTATAAACACCGCGGGTAAAAAAATGCTGGGGTTAGTTTTTTATTATGATGAAAAAAAAATAACTGTTGCAGAATCACACCCGGAATGGGCAAGAAACATAGTCCTCGAGGAAGGATTTCCGACTGCAGCCAAAGAAGGTATATGGATAGGTGAAACAGCGTTGCTGAGTAGAGACGGGCACGAAACACCTATCTCTCAAATAATAATTGCTCATAAATCTGAAAAAGGAGAAGTTAAATATTTTTCAACTATAGGAAGAGATATTACAGAACGAAAACAATATGAAAAGGAATTAATTGAAAAGACAACTTTATTAGAGTCATTCTTTGATAATACACTTACGTTAATTGCATTGCTTGATAAAGAATTTAATTTTATAAGAGTTAATCAAGCATTTGCAAATACCGATGAACGTGATGTTGATTTCTTTATAGGCAAAAACCATTTCAATCTTTATCCCTCTGATGCAAAAGAGATTTTTGAAGAAGTTGTAAGGACTAAAAAAGCTTTTCGAACAATGGAAAGACCATTTACCTATGCAAATAATCCCGAACGGGGTGTTACTTATTGGGATTGGAGCCTTGTGCCATTACTTAATGGACAGAGTGAAGTGGAATCGCTGATTTTTACATTGTTGGACGTAACCAAAAGTGTAAAAGCAAAAGAGGAATTAGTTGAAAATGAAAAATTCCTCTCAACTTTATTCAATTCGGTTAATGATGCAATTTTTACTGTTACAATGCCAGATAGAACAATTCAAAACATTAATCAAGCTTTAATAGATTTATTCGGTTTTAATTCCGATGAAATAATCGGCAAACGAACCCAGATTTTATATCCTACAGAAGAAGCATATTTGGAATATGGTAGAATATTATCTGAAGCAAAAAATGAGAACAGACCCTTTGTAAGGGCAGAATTAAAACTACTTAGAAAAGACAGAACAGAAATATTTTGTGATGTTCAGACAACCTTCTTAAGCGAGAAAGGTAAGAGCGATTTAGTGATTTCTGTTCTTAGGGATGTTACAGAAAAAAGAAAAATGATTAGTGAATTAGTTGCAGCTAAAGAAAAAGCTGAGGAGATGAATAAAGTAAAAACAATTTTCTTTGCAAATATGAGTCATGAACTGCGCACGCCTTTTGTGGGAATAATGGGTTACGCTGAGCTGCTACACGAAGAATTGGAGAATCCCGAACATAAAGAAATGGCAAAGGGAATTTTGAGTACCTCTAATAGGATGATGGATACTTTAACCAAAATTTTAAATTTGTCGAAATTAGAAGTCCATGGTGAAGAGATAAACCTCAAAGAGGTTGATATAAACAATTTAATGAATACTGCTTACAACAACTTTCTTCCCGCAGCACAGAAAAAAAATCTTTTGTTTAAAAAAACGATTGATGAAAGTCTTTCATACTTAATAACAGATGAGGCTGTAATGTTCGATATTTTATCGAATCTACTTAGTAATGCCGTCAATTATACAATTGAAGGGGAAATTTCTTTCACGGCAGAGAAAAAACTAATTGAAGGGAAAGAATTTTGTTGTATTAAAGTAAGAGATACGGGTATAGGAATACCCGAAGATAAAAAAGATATGGTTTGGCTGGAGTTCCGGCAGGCAAGCGAAGGGACGACCCGTGATTATCAAGGCACAGGTTTAGGACTGACTATTTCAAAAAAGAACGCAGAATTGCTCGGCGGTCAAATCTCTTTTGAAAGCGAAGAAGGTAAAGGAACAACGTTTACGTTATTACTGCCGGTAGGGATGCAGTGAACAATCCGTCACGGTGGGTGCTTAGCTAAAATGGAATTGTAAACATATAAATAATTAATACGGCAGTGTTGCGTTTTAACAACTTGTTCCGTCCGTTAGCCAACGGACTGTCGGGATAACGTGGTGTTAGCCCTCTATGAAAATTGGATAGTGTTTTTTAATATGTTTCCGATTATCTTTTTAAAGACATTTTAAACAAAATAAAGTGAAAACATGAGTAAGGAATTTTTAGATAAGATTGTAAGTTGTTTCAAAAATAAACCTGTAAAGAAGGCGTTTTTATTCGGTTCTGTGGCACGAAACGAAGAAGATAATTTGAGTGATGTGGATATCTTAGTTGAATTAGATTACTCACAACCAATTGGTCTTGGTTTTGTAAGAATGAAACTAGAATTAGAAGACTTGTTACAAAGAAAAGTCGATCTTCTTACAAGTAATAGTATTTCAAAGTATATTAAACCATTTATTGATTCAGAAAAAATATTGATATATGAGAAATAGTCTGGGCGATAAAGCACGTTTACAGCACATTTATGATGCTATTCTCGAAATCGAATTATATGTTCAAGAATCATCTTATGAAGTATTTCAATCTAATACGATGATGCAATATGCTTGCGTAAAACAATTAGAAATTATTGGTGAAGCCGCAAATCATCTTACATCACACTTCAAAAAACTCTATTCAGAAATACAATGGCGTGAAATAATAGATCTTAGAAATTTATTGATCCACGAGTATTTTGGTATTGATACTAAAATTGTGTGGGATATAATTACGACAGATATTGTTTCATTAAAGCCACAAGTCAAAGAAATAATAGAACAATTATAAAAAGAGTTACTCCGCCAATCAAGACGGTCGCCGTCCGTTAGCTAACGGACTGACGGATAATACGCCGTTAGGCTTGTTTAAAAATAGATTGACAAATATAACACAATGTGATATATTCGCTTATGATAAAACTTAAAACAAAATGGTTTTACAAATGGGCAAAAAAGAATTTTGTTTCTGATAAACTTTTACAAAAAGCCATTGAAAATGTGACTAATAAACTCGGAGTAAGTAATTTATCTAATGGGTTTTACAAAGTAAGAACATCAAAAGAAGGACATGGTAAAAGTGGAAGTTTTAGAACTATTTTAGTTTATAAAAAATCTGACATAGCGATTTTTATTTATGGTTTTTTAAAAAAGTGAAAAAGATAATTTAGATCAAGGGGAATTAAAGTATTTCAAAAAGTTAGCAAAAGATTTAATAGAAATTGACAGACAAAATTATTTAGAACTTGAAAAATTAGGCAAATTTTTTAGTATTAAGGAAGAATAATAAATGAGAACAAAAATAAAAGAAGCAATTGGCAATACAGTTCAAGATTTAGTTTTAAATAATATAAAAACATCATTTACAGAAAAAGAATTGAAAGCTCTTGATGTAAAAATTCCGAAAGTTAAAATTAATGCTAAAGATATTCAGAAAATTAGAGAACGAACTAAACTAAGTCAAAATGTATTTGCAAAAGTTTTAAATGTAAGTTCTTCTTCAGTAAAACAGTGGGAACAGGGTAAAAGAATTCCAACAGGATCAACCAAAGTTTTATTGGAACTTCTCAAAGAAAATCCAAATATTCTTAATTATAGAATTGATTCATACAAACAAATGGAACAAGCATAACCTTAACGGGATTCATGCCGAACGACAGTTGGGGCATAGAGGTTTTGAAAAATATTTTTATTCCTTTTCTCGCTTGACACAAAATTTACTGATAAAAAATTTATTTAGATGTGCGTTAAACTTTTTTAAGTACTTTCGGGACGTAGTTATTCCGAAAGAACAAGTTGGTTCTTTGAAACATTGACGATATTTATATATGCACTATCGGAGGAGAACAGAAGCTGATCCCGCAAAGCGAGACCGCCACGACACTATAGTATTGCCATGTAAATCTTTGTTTTTAATGTCAAAATATTTATGTGTTTACAAATTTTAATTTTACATTGTGCATTGTACATTGTACATTTTTAATTGCGGCTTGCCGCGCTATGTTCTTAGAGATGCCCTAAATGAAGATTAGTTTATTTGCTTAACAGAGTTCATAACTTTATATTTGCATTTCATTTTTGGGAATTTACCCATAGATGATCCTGCGAGAATGGCGGAATTGGCAGACGCGCTAGACTTAGGATCTAGTACCGAGAGGTGTCGGGGTTCGAGTCCCCGTTCTCGCACTTCTTTAGTTCCCTTAGTTTTTCACCAGCAATGATAGTTTGAGGTTTAATTGGAATTTAAAATTATTGATGTATCTACTTCCGACAAAGAATTGGAAGTTATTCTTGCCTATGATGAAGTTAAAGATGATATAAACAAAGAAGTACAAAAGCAGTCGAAAAAGATTCAAATGCCAGGTTTCCGCAAAGGTAAAGTACCAGTCAGCATGCTTAAAAAAATGTACGGAGATGCGCTTGAGTATGAAGCTGCGGAAAAAGTAGCCAATAGCCAATTCTGGAAAATTGCGAAAGAAAATGGAGTAAATCCTGTTGGTCAACCTGTGCTTATTGATATGAAGTTTGAACCCGGGAGTGATTTATCTTTTAAAGTTAAATATGAAATCATACCAGAACTTACAGTAAAAGATTATACTGGAAACGATATTGAAATTCCTGATCTTACTGTTCAAGATAAAGCAGTTGATGAAGAGGTAAAACATATTCTAAAATTAAATAGTACAAACGAAGAAGTGGATCAGGTTGGTGAAGATAATAACTATATCGTCAACTTAGAGCTATTCCGTGTTGATGAAAAAGAAACTCCTATGGAAGGAGTTCAGCCGCAGATAATGGATATCGACCTGTCTAACGAAAGAGTACAAAAAGATTTGGTTGAAAAAGCACGCGGTAAAAAAGTTGATGAATCTTTTGTTTTTTCTTTTACTGATAAAAGAAATGATAAGAGTGAAGAAGGCGAAGAAAAAGAAATAGTGGAAGTATTTTATTATAAAGCTAACATCAAGAATATAAAAAAAATAGTTGCTCCGGAGCTAACCGAAGAACTAATTAAAAAAGTTACAAAAAATAAAGCCGCAGATGAAGAAGGTCTTCGGGCACAAATCCGAAATGATATTCAATCATATCTTAATGAGCAGACGGAAAAGCTGCTTCGTTCAAAATTAATAACTGTTGCCATTGAAAAGAATGATTTTACTCCTCCGTCTTCACTTGTTGAAAATTTTCTGGATGATCTTGTTAAACAGGATGAAGCAGACGCAAAAAAACAAGGTTATAAATCATTCGATAAAGAGGCGGCGCGTAAATCATATAAGGATTTATCTGAGAGAGAAGTTAAATGGTTTTTAATTAAACGCGCTATTGAAAAACTGGAAAACATTTCAGTAACCGAGGAAGAATTAAAAAATATTGCGCAAATAGAAGCAGAAAAAATTGGACTTCCGGTCGATAAATTGCTCAATTATTATAAGTCATCCAACTATGGTGACAGTTTACTTAATGATAAATTGTTTGACATGTTAAAAGGGAAAAACAATATTAAAAAAGTACCCCCGGAAAAGTATACTAAGAAAGAAAAGGACTAAACATGAAAAATTATCCTGAAATTTATAACCAGCTTGTTCCATATGTAATTGAACAAACCGGACGCGGCGAACGCGGAATGGATATATATTCCCGCTTGCTGAGAGAACGAATAATTTTTATCGGTACACCTATAGACGATCATATTGCAAGCCTTACCATTGCACAATTAATTTTCCTCGAAGCTGAAGATTCTGAAAAAGATATTAATGTTTATATCAATTCACCCGGCGGAAGTGTATCGGCAGGCCTTGCAATCTATGATACTATGAAATACATTAAACCTGATATATCCACAATTTGCGTTGGTATGGCAGCAAGTATGGGAGCAATTCTTCTTGCCGGCGGAACTGCAGGGAAACGTACTTCACTTCCTAATTCTAAAATTATGATTCACCAGCCCTGGATAGGCGGAATGCAGGGACAAACAAGCGATATTGAAATTCACGCAAGAGAAATGCTGCGAACGAGAGATACTCTGTATAGAATTCTTGCCCAGCACACCGGTAAAAGCATTGAACAAATTACAAAAGACTGCGACCGCGATAATTTTATGACTGCGGAAGAAGCTAAAGAATATAATATTGTAGACAACATTTTAGAAAAAAGAATACCTTTAACTAAATAATTTATATAGGGACTGCCATACAGGCAGTCCATTTCATTTCAAAATCTCATCCTATATGTACCGGTACAGATTAAATTTACTTCCGACCTACTTAATCACTATTTGCTTATTTACAGCAAACCTTCATGCACAAGATTTAAAAAATAAACTCGACCGCTACATTTTTGATTACCAAAAGAATAAAAAAGTCCCTTCAATTTCGGCCGGCTTACTTCACAATGATAAGTTTATTTGGCGCGGCGCTGAAGGATTTGCCGATATTGAAAACTCAGTTTATGCATCCCCCCGCTCGGTTTATCGTATCGCATCTATAAGCAAACTGATCACAGCAATTGCAATAATGCAGTTGGTTGAAAAAGGCAAAATTAATTTAGATGTTGACGCGCGAAGATATCTCCCTGATTTCCCAAAGAAAAAGTGGAAGTTTACAGTGCGGCAATTGTTAAATCATACGTCGGGCATTAGGTCGTATAAGAATGGAGAGTTCGACAGTAAAATATATTATGCATCAATTTCGGAAATAGTAAAAACACTTGCCGAAGATTCACTTCAATTTGAACCGGGAACAAAATATCTTTATTCTACTCTCGCATATAATTTACTTGCTGCAGTAATTGAAAAAACATCGGGAATGAGCTTCAGGAGTTATCTGGAACTTAATGTTTTTGGACCTGCTCAAATGTATTCTACATATCTCGACGAACAACCAGAAATAGTTCCGGAGCGAGCCAGCGGTTATATCAAAAGTCAATATAGGAAATATCAAAATGCGCCACTTGCAGATTTAAGTTCAAAATATCCCGGCGGTGGAATTATCTCAAACAGCGGAGACCTGCTTCGCTTCGGGAAAAATATAATTAATGGCACCTTAATTAAACCCGAAACGCTTGAGAAGATGTTCGAAAAAGTGAAATTAAAAGATGGCAAAATTATTTCGTACGGTCTCGGCTGCGAAATAAAAGCAGATTCTGCAGGCAGATTTTATTTCGGGCATACCGGCGGCGGCACAGGTTTTTCATCACACTTAATGATTTATCCAACAGAAAAACTTGTTACTGTTTCTCTTTCTAATATTAAAGATCGTAATCTTGATTCGCCCGCATTGGACATTGCATATATTTTTTTAGACGGTGCAAAACCCGTTGTACTCCCCGCTCTTTCAGATAAATTATTTGACATCACATTTGACACAGGCATTGATTCGGCAATAGTATTTTATTCATCCACCAAAAAAGATTCTTTTCAACAAAGGCAATATGTTTGGGGATTTGATGAACTGCTCACTTTTGGCTTTGATCTTTTAAAGGCAAAACTTATACTGTCTGCTATTAAATTCTTTAAATTCCTCACAAACGATTTTCCGCAAAACGCGGATGCTTACATAGGACTTGCAGAAGCATATCAGCAGGATGGTAACAAAGGATTAGCTTCAAAATTTTATAAAGAAGCTTATCGGTTGGCACCGAACAGTGAAAAACTTAAGAAAATTCTTGGAATCAGGACCAAAAAATAAATTCAAACTTCTTTTGAGCGCAAGTGAGAGTGAGAGGAAAACTTACACTTTCAAATTGAAAGAATGTTAAAACAGTTCAGCCCCGCCACTATTACCATTATACATTCTTAATTGTGCATTGTACATTCTTAATTGTGCATTGTACATTCTTAATTGTGCATTGTACATTCTTTAACTATTTTTGCACCGTTTTCAAAGGGCTTTTACAAAATATAAAACTAAATTGATGTCAATATCTAGTAAGAAAAAAATTTTAATTATTGGACCTGCTTATCCTTACCGCGGAGGCAATTCGCTGTTTGTATCACATGTTTATGATTCACTTAAAGATCATTTCGAAGTGATAATTTATAATTACAAACTGCTCTACCCATCACTGCTATTCCCGGGCACTACTCAATATGATGAAAGCGAAACATCTATAAAAAAAGCTCCGAATAAGCGTCTTATTAATTCTGTTAATCCGTTAAATTGGATAACAGCGGCTTACAAAATAGCGCATGAAAAACCGGATTTAATTGTTTTCGATTGGTGGCATCCTTTTTTTGGATTTTGTCATTTCGGTATTTCTGCATTACTGCCTGCAAAATATAAAAAGAAAATAATTTTTATTACAGAAAATTATATTTCTCATGAAGCTAATGTGGTAGATAGATTTTTAACGAAGATAGGATTAACGAACGCTAAAGCATTTGTCGCGCTTTCTGAAATTGTTGAAAAAGAATTAAAGACAAATAATCCTAGCAGAAAGATATATAGAAGCGAACTACCTGTATACAACTGCTATAACATCGAATCCCAAAATGAAAGTCTTATTCGTAAGAAACTCGGCTTTAATGATGAGGATAAAGTTTTGCTTTTTTTTGGATATGTTCGAAAGTATAAAGGTCTTGACATTTTAATTGAGGCGATGCCGGAAATATTAAGATTTTTTCCGGAAGCAAAACTTCTGATTGTCGGTGAGTTTTATGATGATCCGAAAGACTATACAAATCGTGTTATGTCACTTGGTATCAAGGATAAAGTTACAATTGTAAATAAATTTGTTCCGAATGAAGATGTTGGCAGTTACTACATTGCAAGCGACCTTGTTGTGCTCCCCTACCGCAGCGCAACTCAAAGCGGAATACTTAATGTTGCATACGGATTTCTAAAGCCCGTGCTGGCAACACGCGTTGGAGGACTTTCGGAATTTATGCTCGAAGATAAAACCGGAATTCTTGTGGAACCTGATTCTGCTGAGGAATTATTAAGAGGGGTAATAAAATTTTTTGAGCTTAAACTGATTGTCAATTTCAAAGAAAATATTAAAGCGTATATCGGAAGTAATAAGTTTGAAAAACTACCGCAACTTTTTGAAGAAATTATACAGGACTTAAAATGATTTTAAAAACAGATTGTAGATTGTTCCCCGGCGATCGCCCATGCATCCCAAATAAGCAAGAAGGGATTAAATGCGATAATTGTAATTATTACTCTCCTGTCGAATTTAAAATCTTAATCATTAAACTTGATGCTGCCGGAGATGTTCTCCGCACAACTTCTCTTTTGCATGCACTCAAAGAGAAATACAAAACTTCACACATTACCTGGTTAACAAAAAGAAATTCAATCGCTCTATTTAAGAATAATAAGCTTGTTGATGAGGTTGTTGAGTTTGAATCACCCGCACTGCTTGCTCGACTTCAAACCGAACAGTTTGATCTTCTCATTCACCCTGATGCATCTCCTGTTTCGTGCGCGCTTGCTTCCGTAGTTAAAGCCAAAGATAAAAGAGGATATACTCTAAATGCAAAAGGAAAAGTAATTCCCGTTAATGACGATGCGGTTGAATGGTTAGAGATGGGCGCGTTTGATGAATACAAAAAGAAAAATAAAAAATCTTACCAGCAGATACTTCACGAAATTGCCGGCGTTGAATACAAGAAGGGTGAAATTATAATTAATCTTTCACAGCCCGAACTTGAATTCAAAAATGATTTTAGATTGAAGAATAATTTAGATCAGTATAAACATCTAATTGGTCTAAATACCGGAGCTTCAACGAGATGGCAGCTAAAGCAATGGCGGGCTGAGGGATATCAAGAATTAATTACGAAACTTAGTTCCCAAAAAGAAATAGGTATTCTACTTTACGGCGGTCCTGAAGAAGCAGGGCGAAACGAACAAATTAAAAGTTTATTTCCCAATGTTATTGACACCGGCACAAGCAATTCATTGCGGGAGTTTTTCGCACTGCTAGATCTTTCTGATATTGTAATAACAGGAGATACTCTTGCATTGCATGCCGCAACTGCTTTGAAAAAAAATATTATATGCGTGTTCGGTCCTACTTCGCACAATGAAATAGAGGATTACGGCAGGATAAAAAAAGTAATCCCTGAAATGGATTGCTTAACTTGCTATAAACCCGTTTGCGATTTTGTTCCTAATTGTATGGATTTAATTTCGTCAGATGATATCTATAGTGAAGTGATACAGCTCGTGAACAATTTTATAGATTTAGTTTGAGAACAATTTTTTTATCGCCTTTGCCTTCTTTATATTCTTTTAAAGAAGAAGATGATTTAAAAATATCTATCATGCTAATTTCAGTTTCATCCTTTTGAAGATTTGCCCCTTTTTTTGAATTTAAAAATTGCGCAAAAGAATGAGCTGGTTTAGTTTCTTCTTTGTCAGATAAGGGCTTTTCAATTTTTTCGTTCTCCAAACTTTCATTCTGCACGGTCATTCTAATAACTTGTTTATAATCGAACGTGTTATCTTCCGTAATGGAATGTTTAATAAGCTTTACTTTATCTTCTTGAGAGGCGCGTTCCTCAGCGGTTTTGTTTTTTAATTCTAATCCGGCATTTTTGAAATAAGCGGGATTTACGCCAGCAGCGTTTTTAATTTTAATTCCCTGTGCTTCTAGTTTATCATTTTTTCTCTGATCGGTTTGTGACGAGACAGTTGAAAAAACTTTATCGGTTGCAAACAGAGCATCAACAAAAACTTTATCGTTTTGAAATTTAGCTTCGCGAGAGGCGAGATCCATAGAATAAACCTCAATAAACGACGGTCTCCCGTTTATAAAAATGGAACTCGATAAACCCACCTGCTGAATTCTGAAACGCAGGTCAAAGTTATTGGTTTTTTCTACAATGGATTCAACTTCTTTTATCGCATAAATAGGGTCGAAAAAAATAACTTCAAGCGTGTCGTTAATCGTCATCGAATAACCAAATTTCGCTCTTTCAATTCCGATTTCGGGTACATTTGTAAGCAGTCTGTAAATAATAATATTTTTAGGGACAGAATCATTAACAAACATGCACACATCCGAAAAAGTAATCTTTTTAGCAGATAATTTTGGGTCTTCTTTAAATATTATTCGAAAATTATTTTCTGCACTAAAAATATTGTGCGAATAAATTATGATGTCTTTTTTCCCGACATCTAATGTTTCTAAGAGCATTTTTCCTTACCTGTTTTTTCCGTCAGCCCAATAAATATTATATGCTAATTCTTGCAACTGTTTTATATTTTGAGTCAGCGCCTGAATTACATAATAACTCCCTAAAAACATGTACATAATTACTCCAATTTTTTAAAGACAACTCTAAGCAGATAAATACATTTACTCAAGTTGATCGTCTAATTGTTTGGTGAGCGAAAAAACCGTTGAAACGGTTATTATAATTGGCTTTCGTTGTATTAACCCATCCCGCCGAAGCGGGATGGGTTAATGAGAAAAAAGTAAAAGTTTCAAACCGTTTTAACGGTTTATAATGACAAGCGATCAACTTGAGTACGTTTAAATATAACAAAAGATTTTTTATTGATAAACTTTATAATTAAAATATTTAGCGATCTAATTGAAATTTGTTAAAAGGTTAAGAGGTCAAATTAAAAAAGGCGGAAGAATTCTTCCGCCGTGATTGAATAATCGGTAAGTATTATTTTTCTTCTTCTCTTGATTTTGCATACTCTTCAATAATCTTTGCTTCAACTTCCTTAGGCACTTCTTCATAGTGAGAGAATTTCCGTTTATGAACTCCTCTGCCCGAAGTTAAACTGCGAAGATGCGATGAATATTTATAAAGTTCGGAAAGAGGAACATGAGCCTTAATAACCTGGAAATGACTGTCTGCTTCCATACCAAGAATTTTTCCCCGCTTCGATGAGATATCTCCCATAACATCGCCCATATATTCTTCGGGTACAGTTACTTCAATTTCATAAATTGGTTCAAGAAGACAAGGATTTGCCATTTGAAATCCTTTTCTAAAGCACTGTGCAGCAGCAAGCTTGAATGACATTTCATCGGAGTCAACGTTATGATAAGTTCCATCAAATAGTGATACTCTTAAATCAATAACTTTACATCCTGATAGTACGCCTTTTAACATTGTCTCTTGAATTCCCTTTTCTACTGCAGGGATAAATCTGCCCGGCACAACGCCGCCAACAATGGCATCAACAAACTCAAAACCTGCACCGCGTGGCATCGGCTCCATCTTGAAGTGAACATGTCCATACTGTCCTCTACCGCCCGATTGTTTTTTATGTTTGTATTCCACATCTGCAACCGAGCCTTTAATAGTTTCTCGATAAGGAATTTTTGGCTTAACAAGGTCAACTTCAACATTGTAACGTTCTTTTAATCTTTTCACCGCAAGTGAAAGTTGAAGCTCGCCCTGCCCGGAAATAATTGTTTGCGAAATTTCAGGATCATAGGCAACGTTAAATGAAGGATCTTCTTCGTGAAGTGTGTGAAGACCTGCGGAAATTTTATCTTCATCCCCTTTAGCTTTCGGAAGAATTGCGCCTCGAATAACTGCCTGAGGAAATTGTATAGGAGCAATTTTAATCGTAAAATTTTTCGAAGCTAAAGTGTTGTTTGTGTGTGCATCCTTTAGTTTAACAACTGCACCCAAATCTCCGGCGTGTAATTTGCCTGCTTCTTTTCTATTGTGTCCGTTTAAAACGGATAACTGAGAGAGTCTTTCCGTCTTGTTATTGTTCGTGTTTAACAAATCAAGTCCGGTTTGAACCGTTCCTGAAAAAACTTTAAATAATGAAAGTTCACCCACATGCTGTTCGGAAATAATTTTAAATATAAAGAGCGCTGGTTCTCCATTTATATCCGGTTTTACCAAAACTTTATTACTCGACTCCGCAAGTTGAGCTTCCTCGCCGCCTCTGTCTGCCGGGCTAGGGAAATAGTCAGTAGAAAAATCTAAGAAATTATTTACCCCAACTCCCTTTGTAGCAGAGACTGCAAAAATAGGAACAAGATTTCTGTTGATGATGGATAATTTGATACCTTTAATTAAATCATCATCAGAGAGAGTACCATCTTCAAAATATTTATTTATCAATTCCTCAGAAGATTCGGCAACTTTTTCAATTAACTCTGTTCGATAGATTTCGGCTTCAGTTAGTGCGTCGGCAGGGATTTCAATCTCTTCAACTTTTTTACTGCCGGCTTCGCCATACTTGTAAGCCTTCATTTTAAGAACATCTATAACAGTATCAAAATTAATTCCTTCGGTCAAGGGAAAGGTTACAACAATGGATGCTGAAGAAAGTCTTTCTTTTGCATGTGCAACAATTTCCTGGAATCTGGAATGCTCATTGTCTACTTTATTAATAATGATTGCGGCGGGAAGATTATATTCTTCAATAAATTTTGCATTAGATTCTGTTCCGACTTCAATTCCTTCAACAGCTTTAATAAACATCACTGCAGTATCGCACACGCGCATGGCGCTTTTAACATCTCCCACAAAATCAGTGTATCCGGGCGTGTCGAGAATATTTATTTTTGAGTTTTTCCATTCGAGGTGAAGAAGTGAAGTCGAAATGGAAATTTGTTTTTCTATTTCATTGGGAGAATAATCAGAGATTGTGTTTCCTTCGAGAACGGTTCCGATTCTATTTATTTCTCCCGCCGTATAGAGCAAGATTTCTGAGAGGGAAGTTTTTCCGCTTCCGCCATGACCAATTAGCGCAATATTTCTAATAGCGCCAGCTTCGTATTCTTTCAAGGGATTTCCTCCTAAAACTTAAAGGTATGAACGTGATTAGTTATTAGTTTTTATTTTCTGTAGGCATTCCAAAAAGCATTTACCCCATTGATTAATGCGGATATATTTTTAGTTAACTCAAATATCGGTCCCTCTAATCTGTGCCTCACTTTTGTTTCTATTTCTAATATTGAGTCTACTCTATACTTAACTTCATCAACGACTGATTGAGCGTTACCTATTAAACGTTTAACATCAAAAGCATTCTCTTTTAACTTATCGCTCAAATCAGTTGTTGTAACAATTAAAGGTTTAAACTGATCAGAAATATCATTGATATCAGCCTCAATCCGCCCGACTGATTTGGTTATTCTATTCAAATAAAAAACCAAAGCCCAGCATAAGATAGAGGCTGACACCAACAAGATTACTAAAAATACATCTGTAACATCCATAATTAGAAACTTCGGTTATGTATTTTTTTTATCTTTATAAGCATCCACTCCGGCTTTAAAGGCGTTCTTTAATTTGGATGTTTCGCTGTCTAAAGTTTCTTTACCGTCGGCTACATAGTTGCCCGCTTTATCTTTAGCATCCGTAAAAAGTTTTTCGGCATCCTTTAAAAGAACATCTGCTTTTCCTTTAGCATCGGCAATAATTTTTTCGCCTCTTTTTTTGCCTTCGTTAATTAGTTCTTTAGCTTTACCATGGGCTTCAGCGAGGTACTTCTCAGCCTCGTCGATGTATTCATCGGTTTTTTCACGGATGTCGCTTCTCAATTCTTTTCCGCTCTTAGGTGCATATAGAAGAGCTAAAATTGCTCCGATAGCTCCACCCGCCAAAAATCCAATCAATAAACCCTTACTGATGTTATTCTCTTTTGACATGCTGGATTCCTTTCTGTTCATTAAATTATTACTACTAAAATATAAGTACACACTATTTGAAAATCAAGAAAATGTTGCCAATACTATTTAAGATTAGTATAAAAAAGAAAAACCTCTCACAAAGGAGAGGTTTTTCCGTCAATGTTTCATTGATTAGTTCATATTTTTAACTATAGCTTTTGCAAACTGAGAAGTTTTCACTTCCTTAGCTCCAGTCATCTGGCGGGCAAAATCGTAAGTAACAACTTTAGATTTAATTGTCTTCTGCAATGCTTTTTCAATTAACTGTGCTGCTTCCTTCCAGCCGAGGTAATCGAACATCATGACTCCGGAGAGGATAAGTGAACCCGGATTAACTTTATCAAGCCCGGCATATTTCGGCGCGGTGCCATGCGTAGCTTCAAAGATTGCATTAGAATAACCAATATTTGCACCTGGTGCCATTCCAAGTCCGCCAACTTGTGCAGCAGCAGCATCTGAAAGATAATCACCATTTAAATTAGGTGTTGCAAGGATATCGTACTCGTCAGGTCTTAAGAGTAATTGCTGAAAAATACTGTCGGCAATTCTATCTTTAATTAAAATTTTACCTTCGGGCATTTTGCCTTTAAATTTAGACCAAAGTTCATCTTCGGTTACAACGTAATTACGAAATTCGGAAGTTGCCAACTTGTATCCCCATTCTTTAAAAGCTCCTTCCGTAAATTTCATTATGTTCCCTTTGTGGACGATTGTAACGCTCTTGCGTTTGTTCTCTATTGCGAATTCAATTGCTTTTTTAACGAGACGTGCAGAACCAAATTCGCTCATCGGTTTAATGCCGATACCGGAGGGAATGCGAACGGTTTTATTAAACTTTTTATTGATGTACTTGATTAATGAATTAGACTCTTCTGTGCCTGATTTAAATTCTATTCCGGAATAAACATCTTCAGTGTTTTCTCTAAAGAGTACTATGTCGAGAAGTTGTGGTCTTTTCATCGGGCTTGGCACACCCGTATAATATTTAACAGGGCGAACGCAGGCGAACAAGTCAAGTTTGAGCCGTAATGCTACATTTAAACTTCTTATGCCGCCCCCGATTGGAGTTGTTAAAGGTCCTTTTATAGCAACATTATATTCACGTATAGCTTCAACGGTTTCTTCGGGCAGCCATATATCTTTGCCGTATACTTTCAGCGCTTTTTCTCCGGCATAAATTTCCATCCATGAAATTTTGCGTTTACCTTTGTAAGCTTTTTTTACCGCAGTATCAAAAACTAATTTTGATGCATTCCATATATCGGGACCTGTTCCATCCCCCTCTACAAAGCCGATAATCGGATTGTCAGGAATAACCAGCTTGCCGTTTTGTACTGCTATTTTTTCTCCTTGCGGAATTTTAATTTTTTTGAATTTACTCATTCGTCATTTCTCCTAAGTTTGTTTCTTGAATAGTTTCTAATATTATTTTCCCGAATCTTCTTTGATAAAGCGTAACACTTATAACTCCCACGAGTACTGCAAACCATAAAGTTACCGCTCTGATAATAAATGTTGATGCTACTGCAACTTCATTTGCAGCGCCTTTTTCAACAAGTAAAAATGTTAATGATCCTTCCGTAACACCCAACCCGCCTGGCAGCATTGATATTGCGCCAATAATGGTTGCAAAGGCATAACTGAAAGAAGACCATAAAATTGACACTTCTAAATTAAAGCTATTGAGAATTAAAAAGTATCCCAAACACTCAAAAAACCAGGAGCCTAAACTTACGATTGTCATATAAAAAAGCGGCTTCGGTTGAAGCATTATATAACTGCTCTCGTATGCATTGTGAATATTCGAAATATGTTTTTTAAGAAAATTTATTTTTTCAAATAAGCTAATTATTGGTAAAGCAATATTTTTATTGCTTAGTATGATCAGTAAAAAAAGAAAAAATATTCCAACTCCAATTACCGCTACCTTTCCGTAATCAAATGAAAATGCACCGACAACGGCAATTAAGATTAACGAAACAAAATCGGTTATTCTTTCAACAAAAATTATAGGCGCAGTTTTGCTAATGGAAGTTCCGGAGATTTGTTTTACGAGATAGCTCTTTAACACTTCACCAAATTTTCCGGGGGTTACACTCATTATTAAACCCGACATGAAAATAAAAAATGAATCCATTTTTTTGATGGGCACGCTAAGCAACCGTAAATAATAATCCCATTTTATAAAACGGAAGATATAATTCGTAAATGAAAGAGCTAAAAGAAGCGGAAGTAAAAACCAGTTAAATGTTCTAAATGCTCCTGCAACATCGTTAAAATCGGCGTAGATAGTAAATGCAAGATAAACCAATCCGGCTGCCGCAATTGAAATTAATATTTTCTTTTTAATTTTTTCGAGCAATTAAATTATCCTTAAAAGAATGGAATAGAGTTTGGAAATAGGAAGCCCCACAACATTGTAATAGCAGCCATTTATTTTGCTGATGAACACTGCTCCGAAATCATCTTGAATTCCATAAGCGCCTGCTTTATCCATCGGGCTTCCGGTTGCAATATAATCTTCAATTTCTTTTATGTTTAAATGTCTAAACGTAACGGAAGTTTTTTCGCAAGCGGTTATTGTTTTATTTTTTTGAGAATTAAAAACCGAAAATCCGGTATACACATGATGCGTACGACCGCTCAGTTTTTTTAATATTGTTGATGCTTCTATAAAGTTCTTCGGTTTTCCAATTACTTCACCGTCGAGCACAACTATTGTATCAGCAGTAATTATAATTCCTTTATTTATAATTTTTTTTGCAAGAAGCAATTTCTCTAAAGCTAATCGTTTCACATTATCAATGGGCGATTTTCCTTTATCGATTATTTCATCCATCTCAACGTGAAATGATTTGAATTTCAAATTCATTTGTTTAAGTAGCTTTCTTCTTCTTGGAGATTTCGAAGCAAGGTAGATTGGCAAATTTGTTTTAATCATATTTTTTTTATGGTGGTACCTGGATAATAAAAGTTTAATATATCTCTAAAATTTTCCCCAATTTGGGATTGAGCCATAGCACCATACTGACACATTCCTACACCGTGTCCGTAACCTTTGCCACGTAAAATTATGTCTCCTCCACTCTCTTTGATTACATCAAACCAGTTACTGTTTAAAATTGCTGAGTTGTTGCCGTTTCTTATTACGCTTCGGATTCTATTCCCGTAAACAGAAACAACTTTTTCAACATTATTAATATCTTCAACGACAAAATCAATTTGGTTCACCCTGCCAGAGAAAAATCTGCTGGCAATTTGAATGTCTTTTAACAAATAGGAATCGGAATCGAGAATGTTTGCGGAATAAAGTCTTTTGATAATTTCTTCGGAAGAATAAGTTTCCTGCCATTCAAATCTCGGAGATATTTTGCAGTAAGATGGCGATGAATCATCATGACTAATCAAATAAGGATAATCTGCCGAAGCAAAAACATTTTTCCCATCTTCAGTTTGACCGCCGCAAGTAGAATGATACAACGTTACAGCAAGACGATTGTCATAAGTTAAAATCATTCCCGATGTTTCTTCCACAGCTTTGTCTGAAATCAAATTCCCACGATTCATTCCACCATACACTTGATCGCTAACGTCATCGGAAACATCAAACACTCCGTTTTGCTTGTTCATTTTTATAAGAGCATAAGTACGAGCACAAACCGCCATGGCTTTTAACGCTTCAAAATTTTCTGTGCCCTCCCCTACTGGCATTTCAGCAGGAACAACGCCTTTCAAATATTCTTCGAATGGAAGAACATTTATAAAATAAATTTTTCCGTGAATAGAAATAATTCTCACATACCCGGTTAACTGCTTTCCATCTAACCTAAGAATTTGCGAATCATCAGCTTTAATTAATTCTATCTTTTTAGATGAGAAATCTTTATCCATAATTGATAAGTCAACCTCTTCACCGTTAGACTTAAAATTTAAGACATTATTTTTATGGACGAGGGCTTCTTTTTTCCCATCTATTACTATCAGAAATGAACTCGCTACTGTTAACGAATACTGAGAGTCGGTGGTAAAAAGATTAACTCGAATTGTGCGTAATGATTTTTCCCATTTGAGTTCTTCATCGGCAGCAAATTTTTTTGAACTAGAACAGCCGTTGAAAAGAAGAAAACCAAAAATTATTGTCGGAAAAATAAGAGATGAATAAAAAAAATTATTCCTCATATAAGAAAAGGGAGTTCGGAGAGAATTTTGAGCATTAAAAAAAGCCCTATCTGAACATTGCTTTTATACTTCCCCATGTTCTTTTAAAGCCAGAGATGTTTGGAGAAACAGATGCCTGTGAGGAATGTGTGTATTGATCGTTATTGTCAACAATTCTTAATCTGTAAACAAAAACTAAATCATTTGATTTGTATGCTGATTCATCCACATAAGAGTATAACGAATTATCACCTTTGGATTCAATTGTAGCTATATCTACAAAACTGCTTTGAGAAGTTTTTCTTTCGATAATGAAATGTTTAACACTGTTTTCGGCGCTGGTCTTCCATTCGAGTCTCACATTTTCATTTTCGGTACGGGCATGGAAATAATCAATAAAAGCACCTGCTAAGACAGTTCCGATAAACGTTAAAACCACTAAAACTTTTGTAAGTAATAATTTCATGGGCAAAATATATTCTTATTCACTAATAATGTCAAGTTTATTTTTGTGTAAATTGAAGAAAAAACTTGCGCTAAAAAATTACTACATTTACGCCTCAATTGAAAATCTATTTGGAATTAATGGTTTATTGGAAGAAAAATCTTTTAATAGTTTGGATTTGTCAGTTCCTTGCAATGGTGGGAATGAGCGCTATTGTTCCCTTCCTTCCATTGTTCATAAGGGAATTGGGAGTAACGAATCTTAAAGACACTGCATGGTGGAGCGGGCTTGTATTCGCCGGACCATTTTTCATTTCTTTATTTCTTGCGCCGGTTTGGGGTTCGTTGGGAGATAGGTACGGAAGAAAAATAATGACACTGCGAGCAATCTTTGGACTTGCTGTTGCTCAAATAATTATTGGCTTCTCTCAAAATATAACACAACTTTTTATTGGTAGATTATTACAGGGCGCGCTCAGCGGTTTTCTTCCGGCAGCTATGGCATTAATTGCATCCAACACACCGGAAGAAAAAACCGGCTACGCTTTAGGATTACTGCAATCATCAACTGCCGCCGGAACTGTACTCGGCCCGTTAATCGGCGGGGTCATTTCCGATTTGTTCGGTTTTAGATTTGTATTTTTTTCAGTTGGAGGTTTGTTAATCGCAATCAGTTTCGTTCTTTTAATTTTAGTTAAAGAAAAAAATAAAGCCACGGGGGAGAAGAAATATTCTTTGCGTGAAAATTTTAATTTAGTCGTTCAGAATAAAATCCTTCTCATCTCTTCAATCATGATAACTTTTGCCGCACTCGGTATTTCTTTCGTAAGACCAATATTTGTTCTTTACGTGGAAACTTTACATCTCTCAGCAAAAAATCTTCCTACAGTTACCGGCGCACTTTACAGCATTGTTGGAATATTCTCAACCATATCTTCTGCGTGGTGGGGCAAGCGTGTGGAAAAAATCGGTTTGAGAAAAAGCTTAATTATAGCTTCCTTGCTTACAGCCTCAATGTACGCTGCTCACGCGTTTGTACAGAATCCTTATTTACTTATTCCAGTTAGAACAGCTTTGGGTTTCGGATATGGCGCACTGCTTCCATTATTATTTACATCCATTAGTAATAATGTTTCGAACGAAAGAAAAGGCGGCATTATAGGCGTCGGTTCGAGTTTTCAAATTCTTGGTAATATGATCGGTCCATTGATGGGGGGATTTGCCGTCGGTGTAATTGGATTAAGACAAGCTTTTTTGATCACTGCTTTTTTCTTTGTAGTTACTTCGTTTTTAAGTTATAAGTTTCTTAAAAAATAATCCTTTGAAAATTTTACTTCAATGCTCGAAAGATTTTCTCTATTGTAAAAACGAACTCAAATTATTTTTTTAAGACATCCTATTTATTCACTCAACTTTACGCTCCACCTGCCGAATCTAAATTTAATGTAAATTACAAAAGAATATAGAACTATATAAAAAGGTAACGCTGCCCAAGCCCATGTTAACCCAAGCCCGAGATAAACTCCAAGGAAATATGCGATCGGAACAAATATCAGTAAATTGGTTAATACTTCTGCAGCCATTACAAACAATGTTTTCCCCGCTGCCTGCAATCCGTTTGCAAGCACTACTCCAACTGCATAAAATATTTGAGCAACTCCGGCTATTCGCATCGGATTAACAGCCGCTTGAATAATAGTTTCATCGTTTGTAATAATTAGCAGCAAATAATCCGGTAAAACGATGAAAATAAAACTTAAAGCTAAAGTATAGTATGTGGCAATTTTAGCAGTTTCAAACCCATAAATTTTTGCGAGTGTAATTTTACCCGCGCCGAGACTAATTCCCACTAAGGTTTGTACTGCTACACCGAATCCGAAACATGGAAGAAAAGAAATAAATAACGTGCTGATTATAGCTTGAGTTGCCGCCTGTTCTCTAATGCCTATCAATCCCGTAATTGCAACAAATATTAAAAAACCGAGTAGTATAAAAACATTCTGAAATGAAACAGGCAGACTGATTTTATAAATTCGTTTTATTACATCCAAATCAAATTTAAAATTCTTAAAGTTCTGATATTTATTTCTGTACTTAGGCATTAACAGCACTAACAAATAGAATATAAAATCAAACGAAGTTGCTAAAGTAGAGCCGAGACCTGCACCGGCTAATCCCATTCGTGGAAATCCGAACTCGCCATAAATAAAGATATAATTGAAAATAATATTCAATAGATTAGTGATCACGCCGGAAATCATAAATATTTTCGTTTTACTTATTCCAAAATAAAAACCCCTGTACGAAACAGAAATTAAAAAGAAAGGAATTCCAAGAAACCTATAAAAGATATAATCGGCGGCATAATTGCCCACAATTATATCGGCTGAAAAAAAATGCGCAATTGGTCGGGCGGCAAATAAACCAATTAAAGCTACGACTGAGCCGATGCCTAAAGCCAATATCAAAGAATTGTTTAAAGCTTTTCCGCAAGCCACGAAATCCCCTACTCCAAACTTGCGTGCAACAATAACATGCGTGCCGGTTGCGAGACTTGAAAAAAAACTGATGAGCGCCCATGTTGCAAGCACGCCCAAACCCATAGCGGCAAGCGCATATTCGGCTTCTGCTAATCTTCCCACCATTGCAGTGTCAACAAGAGAGACAATCATCTGCGTCGATAAACCTGCAATTGCCGGTATAGATAGCTTAAGTATTTTTTTATAATAACTGTTTATGGGTAAAATATTCATGCGGCGCAAAGATAAAAAATATCGGACAGTATAAAAATTCAGCAGAAATTAAAACCCTCAAAGCAGCTATAATAAAAAATTTGAAAACTTTGTATTATTTTAATCGTATAAAGTTCCAAAGTAATTAAAGTCAATCTTGATTTTGTCTTCTTTTTTTTCTAATGTAATGCGTCAATTTCTAAACATTCACATATTTTGGAGGTTTCGATGAATCGTCGCTCTACACTTACTTTCTTCTCATTAATATTAGCAATTCTATTTCTATATCCGGTTGCAGGTAATGCTCAAACGTTTGACGGAGTATGGAACTGCAATTATGCAACAATTGATGACCAGCCCAACTCTACAGGCTACAACGTGCCATCGCTTGGAGTAATTAGCGAAGATATGTTTGTTGCACTTGTTAGAAGAGGAACAAACAGCACATGTTATCTTGTAGGTTATTCTAATGCTGACTCAATCAATGGTAGGTTGGGATACTATCCTTATGCGCCTGCCGGTTATCGCCAGCAGTGGAGTTCTGGTTTTGATGTGGTTGAAATGCTCGAAGCCGTAGATATCGCAGCCACACCCGATTCTCTTGTGTATGTAGCCAATAACGATCTATCAAGAAATATTCTTGTATTCAAAATGTCTTCTGACTCTGTTATATCAACAGATTATCGTTTGGTTACCGGTGCAGATTCAATTTGGGCAATTGATGTTGATGATAACGGCTATGTTTATGTTACTACCGTTGATATAACCGGCGGTTTTGGTAAAGTACTTGTTTTTAAACCTATAGCTGATGACCCTGAATGGGTAGGTCTTCACTTAGGTCTCCCAATTACTTCTATAACAGTTCCCGATCCTGGTGAACTTAGAGGAGTGACTGTCCATCCATCAGGAAGCGTTATTTACGTTTCTAATTATCAAGCTAAAAAAGTTTACTGCTATATAGGTGACCCGGCTAGTGGATATACGCAATATACCGGCTTCGACTATACTTATACCGATACTACAGGTGTGGAATTTGAAGCCGGACCATGGGGCTTAGGTTATATGCCCGAAAAAAATATTTTGTTTATGGCAGCCGATGTTGATTTCCATACTATCAACGGGTATAGGTACGGCAAAATTTTCTTATTAAACCCAAATACCGGCGAAGAACTTGATACAATCGACTGCGCAGAATGGAATTTCTTACAAACCGGCGGTTATTCGAACCGTCCCGGCGGAACTTTCGGAACTGCATCAGGTTATGCATCTGTTTACAACGTTGATTTTGATGAAAACTTCAATTTGTATGATCAGTCATATTATGGCTGGACGGTTGATAAATGGGTTTATTCAGGAACACTTCCAACAATTCCATTGACTATAGTTAGTGTTGAACAGGATAAAAATATAATTCCAAGTGAGTTTAATTTAAACCAAAATTATCCTAATCCATTTAATCCAACAACAACAATTGAGTTTGCAGTAAACCAAAATGCCGACATAAGTTTAAAAATTTATTCAATAACAGGTGAACTTGTTACTACGCTAATTAACTCGGCTGCGTTTGAAGCCGGAAATTACAAGCTAACATTTGACGCTTCAAAACTTGCTTCCGGAACATATATTTATGTTCTTAATAATGGAATGCAGCAGCTAAGTAAAAAAATGACTTTAATTAAATAAAATTATCAAAGCGCCGTTAATAGCGGCGCTTTTTTCTTTATCTAAAATAGTATACGCTTATAATATTTTAAAAATATAAAAAAACATTTGGCTTATTCGCTTATTTTTTTTATTTTCCAAAAGTTTCAATTGATATTATGTTGAATAATTATAAATCTCATCTAATTAAGAATTATAATCATTGCAAATAATTAATAAACTAACCCCGAAAGGTACATGAAAGCAAAAATAAAAATATCTCGCAATCTTGTAGTTGATAAGATACCTTTCTATCACCTATCGGTTTTCACTCAATCAATTAATCAATCAAAATTAGGAGCTGTTATGAAAAACATTTCTAGAATTTCGTTCGTTTTACTCGTCAGTCTTTTTCTGGCTGAAGTTGTATTCGGACAGGCATTTATTCGTGTGGGCGATATTCCCTTACCTGCACCCGAAAATGGAAGTTTTGGGAACCTGATTGCCGGCATGGATTTGGACGGCGATGGTCTTCCTGAAATTTACGCAGTCAACAATAACTGGAATGATACCGGTGCTGAACTTATTCCAAGAATTTATAAATTTGAATGGGATGGCGGAAGCTGGCCGTTAGTATGGATGGCTACAATGGATATTCCTCTACAAAATACATGGCCTGCTCTAACTTATGGCGATTTGGATAAAGACGGCAGAATGGAAGTCATTTGGGGTCCTGTTAATTTTTTAAACGCCACGACAAATCCAACCCCTGCCCGTATTGTTGTATTTGAAACAAAGGGCGATGGAAGTGATGTTATGGGCGTTCCCGATCCGGTTAACGCCGGTAACTTTCTGCCCAATGCAAAATGGGTTATTGATGCTACTCCAATGGTCAATTTAAGACCATTCCGTTGGTTTGTAGGAGACCCCGATGGTGATAATACAAACGAATTAGTATTCTGTACCCGCGCCGGTGCTTATAATTTTGGAGTTGTCTCTGTAAGCAGTATTCCTAATAATGGTGATGGTTCGGAGACATGGACTTTAGAATATTCTGGCGGAACGGGCACAGCTTATGATATGGTTTTAAAGGGTAATGAAGCATATGTATTTAATACAAATGGCGATGTTTTACCATTCGTATATGAATCAGGAGCATGGACTGCTGTACCGCCAATTGTTGGGTTAGTTCCAGGTGGTTCGTGGAATTCTGCCGCAGTGGTTGACATCAATAATGACAATACAAAAGAGATTATTGTTGCCGGTAACGGTTCAGCAGCCCAGAAAATTTTTCTTCTTCAAGGCTCAGGCGCTGCTGTTACAGCAACAGAAATTGGTGCTATTACAACTATTGGTGCCTCAGGCAGATTGTACGGCGGATCAGCCGGTGACATTGACCTGGATGGAAATCTCGATTATGTTGCCGGTACCAGAAGCGCTACACCAAATGAATCAATTATTAGATTTGAATATAATGGAACCGGTGCTATTACCGACCCATTAAATTATACAACAACAACTATTGATCAAGAATTTACAACAAGCATAGATGGACGCTGGATGCATATAGCTATTGCAGACATAGATGAAGACCCTGACGCTGAAGTTCTTTACAGCGAAGGTACAGGCGAGATGCAGCCTATTGTTATCCTTGATCATACCGGGCATATCCCGGTTGAACTTGCTTCATTTGCAGCAAATGTTGTAGATGGTTTTGTTAAACTTGACTGGATTACAATTACCGAAAAAAATAATTACGGATTTGAAGTTCAGAGAAGTGTTGACGGTAAATCTTTCTCAACTGTAGCTTTTGTTAACGGTTTCGGTACATCTACTGAAAACCACACTTACAGCTACATTGATAGTGATGTTGAAATGGGTAAATATTTCTATAGATTAAAACAAGTTGATTACAACGGTGCATATTCTTACACCGACATAATGGAAGTTAATTTTAACACACCAACTGAATTTGTTCTCGAACAAAATTATCCAAACCCGTTCAACCCTTCCACAACAATTAAATTTGGATTGGCAACAAGATCATCAGTTGACCTAAGAGTTTACAATGCTGTTGGCGAAGAAGTAGCAGTTCTTGTTTCCGGTAAATTCATGGAATCCGGCACATACAGGGTTTCGTTTGACGCTAAAAATTTACCGAGCGGAACATATATTTACAGACTTACTGCAGGAAGCAATGTTCTTACAAACAAAATGATGCTGCTGAAATAGTAGAGTGAATTAAGATAAGTTAACCTAATTGATCTCATTAGATTAAGAAGCCGGGCTGAAACACGTCCGGCTTTTTTTATCAACTCTACCAATGCAATATATTGACTGAAAAACTATTCTTAAGTATCTTTGCACCAGAATTTAAGGGGCTATAGCTCAGCTGGGAGAGCGCTTGAATGGCATTCAAGAGGTCAGCGGTTCGATCCCGCTTAGCTCCACAACTAAAAAGCCTTCTACTAGCGGAAGGCTTTTTTTAAAGAAATTAATTCAAATTCTAATTATGAGTCTTCATCATTCTTTAATATTCATAACGATAAGTTTGGTCTTACTTTTGTCAGCAGGATGCAAGGATACGGTAACAGGTCAGGACATTGACAATAGAGTAATGCCCGATAGTAATGTAAGTTTTTCGGTAGATATTTATCCGATTTTAAATGTTAAGTGCGCTACTGCCGGATGTCATAACGATGAAAGTCGGGCGGGCGGTTATGCGCTAACTTCATGGACAAATGTTCGTCATCCTGATTTAATAGACCCAGGTCAACCGGACAACAGCAGATTAGTTTGGTCAATTGAAGCCCGTGCAGGAATTCCTCCGATGCCCCCCATAGGCTACAATACACCTCTAACTCTGAATCAAATAAGAGGTGTACGAACATGGATTGCCGAAGGAGCAGAAAATAATTAAACTGCCCTACCTATCTAAATCCATTTCATTTCTGTGTACCATTCGATAGTTCGCCTAATACCCTCTTCAAGCGAAATCTTTTGACTAAATCCAATCTCTTTTTTTGCTTTGCTTACATCGCAAATCCATGCTTGCTGTGTTATATCTTTTGCCTTTTCGATGTTCAATGTTGCAGGCTTGCTGCTAAACATCGCGAAAAACTGAGCGACTGCTGCAATAGAATATACCGCTTTATGAGGCACGTTAATCTGAAAAGGTTTTTTGCCAATAATATTTCCTGTTACTTTTCCTACTTCATCCCATGTATAAAATTTTTCAGAACTTATAAAATAAGTTTGCCCGATTGAAACTGAACTTGTTGCCGCGAGATAAAGTCCATTTACAAGATCTGTTACATGTATTAAACTTAATATTTTATCATTCCCGCCTATCGTTGTCATTAAACCTCTTTTAAATGTTTTAAAGAAGATTAAGATTTCCGTATCTCTTTCGCCAAAAACTGCAGGCGCACGGCATATAGTAATAGGCAGCTTATCCATATATGTCCGGGCAAGTTCTTCTTCTGCAAGTTTACTTCTACCATAAGTGGTTATTGGCAAACATACCATTTCTTCATTTACAGGTTTATCCGGTTTGGATGGTCCGGAGGCAGTTAAACTGCTTACAACTAAAAACCTTTTAAGCTTGTCTTTTGCTGATAAAGCCGCTTCTAATAAGTGGCGGGTAGTTTCGACATTCCCGAAAAAATAGCCCTCAGGCTTTTTTGATTTAACAACGCCTGCAACATGATAAATATATTCAGCGCCGATAAATGCTTTTTTTAAGCCTTCATCACTTGTTAAACCGCAGTCAAACACTTCAATATTTTTATCTTTTAACCAGTGCATACTACTGGATTTACGGGTTATAACCCTAACATTATAATTTTTGTTTAATAATAAATCAACGAGGTGGCTGCCCACAAAACCGGTTGCTCCGGTTACTACTGCAATAGGATTTTCTAATTTCATCTCTTTAATTATTTGTTTTTGAAACGATTATATTTTACTTTTTACTGCTAAATTTAACTAATTATTATTTTAGATTAATCTTTTTTTCAGTTATTGAGGGAGGATTTTTTGGATTTATTTAAAAAATGCTACGATTTTACTCGTGCAGATGAAATTAAAGCGTTAGGACTCTATCCTTATTTCAGAACAATCGAAGCAAATGAAGGACCGGTTGTTCAAATTGAGGGCAGAAAAATTGTTATGGCTGGTTCTAATAATTATTTGGGATTAACCGCCCACCCTAAAGTGAAAGAAGCTGCCATAAAAGCTGTAGAAAAATACGGTACCGGGTGTTCGGGTTCGCGTTATCTTACCGGCACACTCGATCTTCATATTGAACTTGAAGAAAAACTTGCAGCTTTTTTTAATAAAGAAGCGCTGCTCTTATTTTCAACCGGTTATCAGACTGCTCAGGGCATTATTCCAACGCTTGTACAGCGGGGTGATTATGTGGTTTCGGACAAAGATAATCATGCTTGCATAGTTGCCGGTAATTTGATGGCAAAAGGCGCCACAGCCGATTTTGTCCGCTACAAACATAACGACATGGACGACCTTGAGAGAGTTATAAAAAAACTTCCGGCAGAAGCAGGAAAACTGATAGTGAGTGACGGCGTTTTTTCAACCGGCGGTGAAATTGTTGAACTCGAACGTTTAAATAAAATAGCGAAAGATTCTGGCGCGCGTATTCTTATTGACGACGCCCATGCAGTAGGCGTTATTGGTAAAGGCGGAAGAGGTACCGCAAGTGAGTTTAATCTTGAAGCCGAGATTGATATGACAATGGGAACATTCAGTAAAACATTTGCATCCCTCGGCGGTTTTGTTGCAGGCGAAGCAAAAGTTATAAATTACATCAAGCATCATTCACCCGCTTTAATATTTTCTGCTTCTCCTACGCCGGCTTCCGTTGCTTCTGCACTTGCTGCGCTCGAAATTCTCAAAGCCGAGCCGGAACGCGTTAACAGGTTAATTGAAAATTCAAGCTATATGCGCGAAGCACTTAAAAAACTCGGGTTTACTGTTTTAGATGGTCGTACAGCTATTGTTCCTGTTATCGTTGGTGAAGATGGATTAGCTTTTAACATGTGGAAAATGCTTTTTGAAGCCGGTGTGTTTGTCAATGTGTTCATTTCGCCCGGAGTTCCTCCAGGGAGACAAATGATGCGAACAAGTTACATGGCTACACATGAAAAAGAACATCTCGATTTTATCCTCGAAGCTTTTGAGGAATCCGGGAAAAAACTTGGTTTAATTTAATATGCCATTTTAATAATTTTCTTATAAGCATATCGATGACTACGGTATGCTTTTTTTTTAGAGGTGATTTATGAGTGAAATAATTGTTACATCAGTTAAGTCAAAAAAAGACAGAATGAAATTCATAAAGCTTCAATGGAAGTTTTATAAAGACGATCCATATTGGGTACCGCCTCTAATTTTTGATAGAAAAAAACTGCTCGATACTGAAAAAAATCCTTTTTATAAGCATGCTGAAGTTGAGTTGTTTATTGCCACTAAAAACGGCGAGGCAGTTGGAAGAATAGCTGCAATTAAAAATGATCTGCATAATACTTACCATAAAGATAAAGTAGGTTTCTTCGGATTTTTTGAGTGTATTAATGATCAACAAGTTGCCAATGCTCTTTTTGATAAAGCAAAAGAATGGTTAAAGGTAAGAGACTTTGACGCAATGCGCGGACCGGCTAATCCTTCAAGCAACGATGAGTACGGTATGTTGTTGGATGGATTCGAGGATGAGCCGCGTATTCTAATGCCTTATAATCCAAAATATTATCTTGAACTTTGTGAAAACTACGGCTTTAAAAAAGCAAAAGATTTGAATGCATACAAACTTGAAAGAGACAAAGTTGTTTCTTCGGACAAACTAAAACGGGTTGCGGAAATCTCCCGTCAACGTTCGGGTATAAAAATATCCCAGATTGATATGAAAAATTTTAACAAGGAAATTGAAAAAGTTAAATACGTTTATAATAGAGCCTGGGCGCCAAATTGGGGTTTTGTCCCCCTTACAGAAGATGAACTTGATGCGATGGCAAAAGATCTAAAACCTCTAGCCGAGCCTTCGCTTGTATTGTTTGGGGAAATTAAAGGTGAACTTGTTGGTTTTGCTCTTTGTATGCCGGATTACAACCAATTATTTAAATCAATGAATGGGAAGTTATTCCCGTTTAACTTTTTGAAACTTTACACACAGAAGAAAAAAATTAAATGGAGCAGAATTTTAACTCTCGGCATCATTCCCGAATTTCAAAAGAAAGGACTTGATGCGGTTTTTTACTGGGAAATTGTTAACCGTGCAGATAAAATTGGAATTAGACTTGGTGAGGCAAGTTGGATTTTGGAGGACAATGATATGATGAACCGCGGGGCTCTGGTTATGAACGGAACTCTTTATAAAAAATATAGAATTTACGAGATAAATATTTGATGAAAAGTGTTTTCTTTTTTTTTGTCTTAATTGCTGTTTCTCCAACTTTTGCGCAGTACAGTATCAATGACAAAGAACTTGTGAGAACAACTTTTGCGAGAGAATTTGATAAAGCCATAATCCAAAAATATCTTGATTCAGGCAGTAACGAGAAAATTAACGCAGCTTTATTGAGTATCAGTCATAGCGAAGACACATCTTTCATTCCTTCAATAGTTAAATTAGACGATGAGCATTTAGAATTTATAGCTTTCGCAATAGGACAGCTTGGTGAAAATCATTTATCCGAAAATTTTTTACTCTCCAAATTAAATCAGAAAAACTCTGAGCAGCTTAATTTTAGTTTGATGAGCGAACTCGGTAAAATAATTTCGCCGGACAAATTTGATTCGTTAATAAATAATTATTCGGGAAGTTTTGGCTCGGGTATCTCACTCTTAATTTCTAACTATCATCTACGCGGATTAAAATACGACAGGAAAAAATCGGCTTTCATTCTTTCGGATGAGCTATCTGGAACTGACCAGCAGAAATTTAAAGCCTTATGCTGCGCCTTCCGCACAAACTTGTGTGAATACATCAAAGATGATATTATCTCCACACTCAATGGAACATCTTCATTTTTAGATTTAGAATCGATCGAAACAACCAAAAGGGACATTCTGGTATATTCACTTGCCTGTTTAAGGAGATTAAAATTTTTCCCCGATGATGAGAAATTATTTCAATCGACACTTTCTACGCCCCACTATCCGGTCATAATTGAAGCGATAAAATCAGCGGTATATAAAAATAATTTTTCCGTGACCGATTTTTTAGTTTACATTAAACTACTCCATAATGAGAATTTAAACGTTGCTATGCAATCCGCGGTATCATTAAAAGAAATAAACATTAAAGAAGATGTAAGCAGTTTTATTCTAGAAGAATTATTCAGTAGAAGTTTGGACAAAAGAATTTTAGGTGAACTGTCTCTTACATTTTATCAACTTTACCCTAATATTTTTTTTAGAAAGTGGGAAAAAATTAAAACTCTTCTATATGCTGAGCATATTCTTGATGTATATAATTTACTTGGTCCCGCATATTTTAAAACTGATTCTCTTCTCAAAAGTTACTCATCTGCTTCCGGCATGATTAAAATTAAAATACTTGAACTTCTGCTTAACGGCAAGAATAATTCAACCGGTTCAACTGCTAAATTTATGATAGATGTTCTAAATTCCTCATTCGCAGCCGGAATATCCATCGTTGCTGATGGAATTGACTCTACTTTCATCGACCGTTATAAAAACGAGTTGAAGCATATTATCATTAATCAGACTAACGAGTACGTTCATAATTCGGGATACATCGAGAGTTTAATGTCGCTTGCAAATTTAGCTTTAAAGATTTCTAAAGAATTCGAAGCGGAGATTTTAGAACTGCTTTTAAATTCAGATTTATATTCGGTCAGAAAGTTTGCTGAATCTAAACTGCAAATAAAATTTAGCGGCGGTAAAGAAATGAATTATTTTGAAAATATTTGGAATAATAGTTTTAAGTTTTTATCTGCAATAATAACTACAGAAAAAGGATCATTTGAAATTGAGTTTATGCCGCAATATGCCCCCGTTTCGGTTGGCAGCTTCTGTTATCTGGCTCAGTTGAATTTTTTCAAAGGAATAAATTTTCATAGAGTTGTTCCGGGATTTGTCCCGACTTGTGACAACATGAAAAAAGAGTAGAAAATCATTTGAAAATAACTTATAATAAGCATATTTATTTTTAAATGTCAT
>MNYQ01000126.1 GCA_001873185.1 Ignavibacteria bacterium CG2_30_36_16
GCTGATTAAAGTTTCACCGGTTCTTGTAAGTATAATCGCAATCGAAATATCAATGCTGTTAATCGGATACTCGAATGAAGATAAAGTAAGAAGTGGATTAATCGTTTTTCAACTTGTGAATATCGGTTATCTTATCTTTATTATTTTTCTTGGCGTTCTTTCGATGATTCTCGAAAGCCAAATCGAAACACTCTGGGTTGACTGGATGAGATATCTGCAGGTCGAATCGACACAAAAACTTTTAATTATGTTTGTTCTGCTTTTTATGGTTTTCATATATATAAATCTTACGTCAAGAAGGATGAGAAATCTCATCCCTTCTGTTAAACGAAAATCAAAAACAAATCCGAGGAAATGATAATGGGACTTTTCGACAACAAAACTATTTTTATTACCGGGGCTTCTTCCGGAATAGGTAAAGCTTGTGCCGAAGAATTTGCAAAAGAAGGAGCAAATCTTTTACTTTCCGCCAGAAGAGAAGAACGGCTGAATGAATTGGAAAACACATTGAAGAAAAATTACAGCATAAAAGTAAAAACTATATTGCTTGATGTTAGAGATAAAAAACGGGTTGAGAAAGGATTATCTTCTTTACCTCAACAGTGGAAAGATATTGATGTACTTATTAATAATGCAGGGCTTGCCCGTGGTTTTGATAAAATACAGGAAGGCAGCACTGAAGATTGGGACGAGATGATAGATACTAATATTAAGGGGCTTTTGTTTGTTACTCGGCAAGTTCTGCCGAACATGATAAGCAGAGAGTGCGGGCATATTATTAATATTGGTTCAACTGCAGGACATGAAGTTTATGTTAAAGGAAATGTTTATTGTGCCACAAAATTTGCAGTGAAAGCTCTAACTCAGTCAATCAGAATTGATGTGCTTGATAAAAATATAAAAGTAACTTCTGTTGATCCCGGGATGGTGGAAACAGAATTCAGCTTAGTACGTTTTAATGGAGATTCTGAGAAAGCAAAAACTGTGTACAACGGCTTAGTCCCTCTTTCTGCAAAAGATGTTGCTGCGGCGGTTGTTTTTTGTGCAAGTCGTCCGCCGCATGTTAACATAAATGAGATCATCATAACGCCGGTTGCGCAGGCGTCTTCAACTCAAGTTTATCGAAACTAAAAAAAGCCGCGATTAAAACGCGGCTTAATTTTAAAATTAAAAAATTATTTATTATACAAAAAGCGAAACATCTCCGGCGCCTTCTCTAATTACTTCCGGCGCTTCATCGCTTAAGTCAATCACGCTTGATGGATTTTGGCTTATAATGCCTGATGAAAGCATTAAATCAACCTGCGAGTTAAAAATAGCTCTTATTTCTGAAGGATCAACTAATATTTCACCTCTCCTGTTTGTTGCACTCGTACTTATTATTGGATTGCCAAGTTCTTTTACAAGAGAAAGCGTTACATTGTGATTGGGCACTCTTATTCCTACTGTTTTTCTTTTACTCCATAAAGTTTTTGGGACAAGTTTAGCTGCCGGTAGAATAAATGTATAGGGACCGGGTAAAAGATGTTTCATTGTTCTGTATGCATAGTCTGAAACTTTTGCATACTTAGAAATATCTTTCAAATCGGAACAGACAAAACTGAATAACTTTTCAGTAGATTCATTTTTAATCGTAAAGATTCTTTCAATGGCTTGTAGATTAAAGATATCGCAGCCTATTCCATAGATTGTATCGGTGGGATAAATTATAACTCCTCCGCTTTTTAATACATCGACGGCTTTGTTAATGTATCGCAGCTGAGGGGTTTCGGGGTGAAGTTCGTAGAATTCCATGAACGACTCCTTTAATAAGTGCAAAAAATAAATAATTACTTAAAATTATTAAGGGACGTAAGCCCGGTTAATTATTCCGCAAAATAACAGCAAAAATTTAATAATCAACCCCCTTTACGTATAATTTTTATCTTTTAAACAAAAAAGTAAAATTTCTTTGGATGTCTATATTTTTTGCTAATGATTTTGTTATATTTGCAATTCTTAAAACACAAAATAAGTTTGTACCAGGAGAATTAAATGTCAAGAAGATGTCAAGTTTCAGGAGTTGGACCGACAAGCGGGCACAATGTTTCGCACGCACACAATAGAACTAAGAGAAGGTTTTTACCTAATCTTCAGAAGAAAAGAGTTTGGGTTCAGGAATTAAATAGATTTATTACACTGAAGTTAACTACTTCGGCTATAAAAACGATTGCTAAAAACGGAACCTCCCATGTAGCAAAGATGATCAAAGAAAAGAAAATAAAAGTTAGATAATTCGTTTATTCTCTTCAAATTTTATAAAAAAAAAGGAAAGCAGCTGCTTTCCTTTTTAATTTTAAACAATTCACAAATCGGTTATTCTCTTACAACCCACACTTTTATTTTAGCGCTAACGCTCGGGTGCAGTTTTATGTCTATTCCGTAGATACCGAGAGCTTTTATAGGTTCCTCAATCTCGATCTTTCTTTTATCGATTTCGTAACCCTTTTCTTTCAGTGAATCGGCAATCATTTGAGTTGTTACGGCTCCAAAAATTTTATCTTCTTCACCAACCTGCACAGGGATTGTAACAGAAACTTTTTCGAGTTCATTGGACAAATTTTCGGCTGTATGAAGTTCTTGCTGCATCTTTTTATTAAGAGATTTCTTTTCTTCTTCTAGCGCACGTATATTGCCTTTTAATGCGATATATGCAATTTTACGCGGAATCAAATAGTTCCTTGCATATCCGTCTTTTACATCAACCATGTCACCTATTTGTCCGAGAACTTCATAGTTCTGTCTTAATATTACTTTCATTTTTTCTCCTGCGTTTTACAATCTACCGAACAGTATCTGATACGTAGGGTAGCAATGCCATGTATCGGGCTCTTTTGATGGCTCTTGCAAGCTGCCTCTGATACTTAGCGCTGGTGCCTGTAATTCTTTTAGGAATTATCTTTCCCTGTTCGGTGATATATTTCTGAAGCAGTTTTACATCTTTAAAATCAATATACTTAATATTGTTTTCAGTAAACCTGCAATATTTTTTTGTTTTTGTTTCTTTTCTCATTTTCAATACCTTATTACTTTAATAACTCTGATTCTTCGCTGGATAAAAACTTATCAAACGAATCATCGAGATAATCATTATTCTCTTCTTCAGTATATATCGAGTTTTCGCCTGTGCCATTATCGTGTCCGTTGTTCGATCCGTTTATCCTTTTAATGTTAAGGAACTGAATTCTTCTTGCCTTAACTTCAACAACATGTTTAAAACCTTGTTCGGTTTTCCAGGATCTGCTTTGTAGTTCGCCATCAACCACAACAGCCGAACCTTTTTTTAGGTTATCATGGCAGCTTTCTGCCAATCTATTCCATGCTACTATGCCAATATAGCAAACATCTTCCTGCCAATTATCATTGCCGTCTCTGTATTTACGGTTAGAAGCAACAACGAAATTACAGACCGGAGTATTGCTCGCAGTTTGTCTATACATCGGGTCTCTGGTTAAGTTACCAGATATCAACACATAGTTAACTTCGGGCATTTTTAAATCAGCCATGGTTTCCTCCATACTTAATCGAGATCATGATTTATTCTTTTTCTGTATCAGTTTCTGTTTCAACCGGTTCGGCTGCTTCATCAAAGATAGGTTCATCAACTTTTATTAGTGGTTCAACTTCTGTAACCAATGTAGTACTTAACTTGTTTTTTTCAAGCTGTTCAATAGCATCGTTGTCGAGTTCAACAGTTAGATGACGTAAGATATGCTCATCAAGCACATTAGAACGTTCTAATTTTGCAACAATATTTGTTGGTGCATCAAAGCGAAAAATAGTATAATAACCTAATTTGCTTTTTTTAACCACATAGGCAAGTCTTTTTCTGCCCCATCTGTCAATATCCTTAACTTCAGCGCCATTATTAACAAGCAAGTCTTTAATGCGCGAAATTACTCCTTCAATTTGTTCGTCTTCAAGAGCAGCATTTATAAGAACTGCACTTTCGTATGCTTTAGTTTTCATGACTTTTAATTCACCTCCTTCGGTCTAATGGCTCTCGCCTTAAAAAAGGCGAGAGCAGGGGTTATAAATATTTTAATTTCTGAGGGACAAATTTATTTAATTAACGGCGCAATAACAAGAGCAACAACAGCCATTAATTTCAATAAGATATTTAAAGAAGGACCCGAGGTATCTTTAAATGGATCACCTACAGTATCGCCTACAACAGCGGCTTTATGAAGTGCGGAGCCTTTCTTGTGAGTAACTCCATCAATTACAATTCCTTCTTCAATCATTTTTTTAGCGTTATCCCACGCACCGCCGGCATTTGCCTGAAAAATTGCCATCAACACACCGGTAACTGTAACGCCAGCTAATAATCCGCCGAGCATTTCCTTTGTACCAACGAAACCGGTTGCTATGGGAATAATTACAGCAAGAAGACCCGGCATCACCATTTGCCTCAATGCTGACTTTGTAGAAATCTCCACGCATTTCCCATATTCAGCCTTTCCATCTGCTTCTTCAAAAATACTTTCATCTGCAGCAGACCATTCACTTCTTTCCTTGCCAGTATTTCTTTTCATAACCTCTAACGCAGCTTTTAACTGAGGTATACTCAGAAACTGACGCCGAACTTCTTCAATCATTGACATAGCTGCTCTGCCAACCGCACGTAGTGCAAGAGCTGAAAAGAGGAATGGGATCATCGCGCCTAATAATAAACCGCTCATCACTTCAGCCTTCGAAATGTCAATTGATTGAATATGTGCAGAAGTCATGTAGGCTCCAAAAAGAGCAAGTGCGGTGAGAGCAGCTGAACCGATTGCAAATCCTTTGCCGATTGCAGCAGTTGTATTTCCCACGGCGTCAAGTTTATCGGTTCGTTCGCGCACTTCTTTTGGCAATTCGGACATTTCGGCTATTCCGCCGGCATTATCGGAAATAGGACCATAAGCATCCACTGCGAGTTGAATACCCAGAATTGATAACATTCCTACAGCTGCTATTGCAATTCCGTATAAACCTCCAAAACTAAATGCAACTATAATTGCAAATGCTAAAACTAGGACAGGTATTGCTGTAGACATCATTCCGAGACTTAAGCCGGCAATAATATTTGTGGCACTGCCTGTAATAGATTGATTAACAATTTCTTTAACAGGTCTTTTTCCGCTACCCGTATAATACTCTGTCACCATTCCTATCATCGACCCGGCAAATATACCCACCACTGTTGCAATGAATATTCCTGATGATGTATAATAATTTCCTTTAACGGGATCAGCCCATTGGTAAAGGGGATCCTGAAAATACCAGTTTGAAGGGAGCATCCATTGGATTAAAAACCAGGAAGCAATTATCATTAGAAAGCCCGATATAAGATTGCCAAGGTTCAGTGCCTTTTGAGGATCGCCGCCTTCTTTAACTTTTACAAAAAAAGTTCCGATTATCGACATGATAATTCCAACACTCGCAATTACAAGTGGAAGAAGAACTGCGCCAAGTCCGTTAAAACCGGTTTTAAATTCGGGAATACTAAAAAATGCAGCTCCAAGCACCATTGTTCCGATGATTGAGCCAACATAAGATTCAAAAAGATCTGCACCCATACCGGCTACATCGCCAACATTATCGCCAACATTGTCAGCAATAGTAGCTGGGTTTAACGGATGATCTTCCGGAATGCCTGCTTCTACTTTACCAACGAGATCAGCTCCGACATCTGCTGCTTTGGTATAAATACCTCCGCCAACACGTGCAAATAAAGCAATAGAAGATGCGCCGAATGAAAACCCTGTTATAATAGTTAAAACACGCGTAATGCCAGCTTGATCGTTTACTCCGTATAAGGTGCCGTAAATCAACAACAAAGAACCAAGCCCAAGCACACCCAGTCCAACAACACCAAGCCCCATAACAGAACCGCCTGCGAAAGCTATTTCTAAAGCTCTGCCGATATTTTTTCGGGCAGCGTTTGTAGTACGAACATTTGCTTTTGTGGCAACTTTCATTCCGATAAAACCAGCAAGCGCTGAACAGATTGCGCCGGTTAAAAATGAAACTGCAATCAACGGGGATGAATCAATAGGATCGGCGGAAAAAGCCAGCAATAAAGCTACAAAGACAACAAATATCGCAAGAATTTTATATTCCGCTTTTAAAAATGACATTGCCCCTTCGGCAATATGCGATGCGATTTTCTTCATCTTATCGGTACCGGCATCCTGTTTGTTAATCCATGCCGTCTTCCAAAGAGTATAAAGAAGTGCAACAATACCAAATAATGGTATATAATAGAAGATTGAATCCATATCTTCTCCTCAACTCCCTAAATTAGTTTGTAACAAGATTTATTATTTATTAGATAGTTTGCTGTTTGCGTCTAAAAGTTTTTTTACTCCGCCATCAGCATACGCACCTATAAGAAGCTCCGCTTCCTTAAAGGTTTTTTTAAGCAGTTTTAAATCATTCACCGAAAAATCGGAAAGCACATAATCCGATAATTCACCTTTTGAAAAATCACTTCCTATTCCAATCCGCAAGCGCGGGAAAATATCGGAAAAAAGATGAGAAATAATAGAACTGATACCATTATGACCGCCATTGCTGCCGGCGGCTCTAACTCTTAATCGGGCAGTTTCTAAATTCACATCGTCACAAACAACAATTAATTCTTCGGGGGACAAATTATTCTCCCGAAGGACTTGTAAAGCGGCAACACCACTATTGTTCACATACGTTGTTGGTTTTACAAGAAGCATCGGGTTGCCCTCAAAATCTGCTTCAGTAAAAAAATAATCGCCCCTGCCGGGTTTAAAATTCAACGATTTAATTTCGGCAATGAAATCCAAAAACATAAAACCTACATTATGACGCGTATGCGTATATCGGCTGCCCGGATTTCCAATTCCTAATACAATTCGCACAAAAATTGAATGTTGTTAATCTTCCTCTTCAGGCTTGCCTTTTCCGATAACTTCCGGTTCGGCGGCTTCTTTAGCTTCTTCTTCTTCGCCAGTGGCTATTTCAACCTTAGGTGGAACTACTTGAACGATTACTGCATCAGCAGCATTTAATATTGCAATATTTTCATAACTCAGATCGCCTGCATGAATGGCGTCTCCGATTTTAAGATTTGATATGTTTACTTCGAGGTGTTGAGGTATGTCTTTGGGCAAGCATTCAATTTCAACTTTGTGAAGTGGGTGCTGCAATATACCGCCATCTTTTATTCCGGCTGCAGAGCCAAGAAGCTGAACAGGAACTTGAAGTTGAATTTTTTCACCTTTTGTAAGACCGTATAAATCAAAGTGAGTTACTTTATCTGTAACGGGATCGAATTGAATATCTTTAATTACACAATCTTGAGCTTCTCTACCATCAATTTCTAAAGAAATCAGATGTGTATTTGAAGTAAACACTAACGGCTTTATTGCCTTTTGAGTAACATCAAATACAATTGGTTCTTCATGTCTTCTGTAAAAAACACCGGGAACACGGTCGTTTTTTCTCAAGTCAGTCAACTTACCTTTTGTTCCAATTGTTCTTTCGTTAGCTAATAATACTACTTTTTCCATTTTATCTCCAGTGTCTAAAATTATCCTTTATCAATATCAAATAGGGAACTAATAGATTCATTATTGAAAGTTCTCCGGATGGCTTCCGCAAACAGATCGGATGCAGAGACAACTTTTATTTTATCAGTTTTTCCTTCAGGTCTAAAATCAATTGAATCTGTAACATAAAGTTTTGTAATCTGCGAATTCTGCACCCGCTCAACTGCCGTTCCCGAAAGCAAGGGGTGCGTAATTGCTCCATAAATGCACTTTGCGCCATTTTTTTTAAGAGCCTCAATAGCTCCAACAAAAGTTCCTGCTGTGTCAATTAAGTCATCAACTATAAGAACGTCTTTATCTTCAACAGAGCCGATTATGTTTACAACCTCCGCCATGTTTTGTTTAGGGCGTCTTTTATCAATAACAACTAAACTTGCATTTAATCTTTTTGCATACGAGCGGGCGATTTTAATTCCACCAACATCGGGGGAAACAACAACTAAATTATCGCTTATGTTTAAAAATTGCGGCGCAAAAACGGAAGACGCATAAAGATGATCTAATGGAATATCAAAAAATCCTTGTATTTGCGATGCATGCAAATCCATAGTTATCACTCTATCTGCGCCGGCAATAGTAAGAAGGTTTGCCACTAATTTAGAAGTAATAGAAACTCTCGGCTGATCTTTTCTGTCCTGCCGGGCATATCCAAAATATGGGATAACTGCCGAAATTCTTTTAGCTGATGCACGCTTTGCCGCGTCTATCATAATGAGTAGTTCCATCAGGTTTTCGGCTGGCGGATTAGTGGACTGCACAATAAATACTTCCGAGCCGCGGATGTTTTCTCCGTACTTAACCCAAATTTCGCCATCGCTGAACCGCTTCAGTTCTAACGCCCCGAGTGGTCTGTCAAGTTTGCGTGCAATTTTTTCAGCCAGAGGTCTGTTAGAACCACCGGAGAATATTTTAAAATCAGTAATTGCCATTTAACAAAAATTAATTTTCGTTTATATCCAAAAAAAAGAGCCGAAATATAAAGAAATACCTTCGGTAAGTCAATAAAAGTTAAATTGAACTAAAAGGTTGTTCAATCTTTTTTCCTACGGAAAAGGAAGAAAATTACAATCGCCAAAACTGCACCGGAAAGAAAATAAATCCAGTAAGGAGTTTCTTTCAGTTTAAAGGGGCGAAATGTAAAGGAAACAGTTTTTCCGCCGCCAATGTCTGCCAAAGAGTATATCCACGTAAGGGTTTGATTTTTTTCTTGATGTGCATTATGCGTTATAATTTCACCTGAAACTTTGTAAACATATTTTACAAAATACTTTGAACCGTCAACCCCGAAACCAGTTGTAATCGGCGGAATAAACTGTGAAAAAATTTTTTGTCCTTCAGCGCCGTCGAGCAATAAAAAATCTGCATCGGCAAAGGCTTTAGTTTCATTCAAAGAATCAATTTGAACAAATGTTAGTTCTATTTTTGCATGTATTGTACTATCGGTAGTGTCGGAAAAAACCTCAACATTTTCGATGGTACTGTGTTCGGAAGAAAATTCATTACGAATTGAATCTTCATTAAATAATCCAAGTCGATCTAAAAAATTTAAACTTGTGCTGTCTGGCGAGAACATCCAATATTCAACACTCATCTTGCCTGAACCGTCCGGGTAAAGGGAGATGTATTGATCATAATTTAAACATCCGTACATAAAGACAGCAAGGAAGGAAACAAGCGCAAGCTTTTTCACATTTTTATTCCGAAGTATTAAGTTATAAAATCGTTCAAAAGAATCTAATTAAATATGTTCGAGTCAAATTTATAGAAAAAAAACAAATATTTCATTATTATTGCACTTAAAATTTTAGGAATATTATGCCAACGTATGATTATAAATGTTTAGAATGTAACCACAAGTTCGAATTGTTTCAATCAATGACTGCCGAACCTGTTAAATTATGTCCAAAATGTTCTGGAAAAGTGAAACGATTAATAGGTGCAGGTTCGGGACCAATATTTAAAGGAACCGGTTTTTATCAAACAGATTATAAAAATCCATCTTCTAAGAACAACAGTTCAGTTAGTAAAGAAACCAAAACAGATATTAAACCAGAAACTAAAACAGAAACAAAAACAGAGAAGACAACAGAGAAAAAAGCCGTGTAGATAACTTCATGGGAAGCGAAACGGTGAGACGGTTTGTGTGAAATAACATGAATTGGAGACTTACCGGAGGCTGAGTAAATCTCCGGAAATAATGATGTAATATTTTCATGCCGTTATTCTGGCAAGAGTTTCGAATACCGGGGAATTAATAATTCCCAAAATAAAATAAAAAAAAACAGGCATTCGATAAAATCAAATACATGCAAGTTGTAGGTTATTTTTTAATTTAAAAATCTGCGCCAAGAGATAAATAATATTTCGGCTGTGAAAAATGATTGAAATTATAAGCCCAGGCGACGTCAAACCTTAAAAGGAAGTAGAGGAAAAACACTCTTGCTCCAACACCTGTTCCCATTAACAAATCTTTTGTAACAAGTTTTCCGTTTTCGTTTTTTTCAAAAAACTTAAGCTGCTTATTATTAGTCCACGCGCTTCCCATATCAACAAAAACGGTTCCAAGAATATTACTAAATAAAATAGGCAGGGCGCCGGTAACAAGATATCTAATTAATGGGAAACGTAATTCCATGTTCATAAGTCCATATCTTGTTCCAACTTGTTCGGCGTAATCATAACCTCTTAACGGAAGCCCGGGAGTTAAAAATGCAAAATCAGCCGCCGATTCAAGCGGTATTTCTGTGTTTGCAAAATTTCTATTTATCCAATTTTCAATACCGCCGATAAAAAACCGCTGCGGGGTTAAGCCGCCCGAGTAACCGCCGGATAATCTAAAAGCAAAAGAATAATCTCCCCAGAATAAAAAATACTTCCGGTAATCGCCAAGGAAAGAATAAAATGTGTTATGTTTTCCAAGAACTCCGGGGTTGCCCAACACATCGAACCGATAGCGGGAGCCATCTGCCGGAGAAGTATAACCCCATAATACATTATCATGTACAAAACTTAGCATCGGTATTAAATAATTAACTTTATCTGTTTGTTCACTCGGCGCATAAAGATTTTCTTGCGAAACATTAAGCCAGCTTAGTCCTCCATCAATTCTGTTAAACTTGCTGAGCGGGTAACTTGCAGAAACAACTGCGCCGTAGTTTCGATAGCGGAATAAATTGGAGCGACCGCCTCGCGAAAGGAATACAAATCTTGCAGTGTGAAATCCCTCTATGCTATAATTAATTCGTTCGGGAAGATACTGGTATGCAAGTCCGTAATCGCTGTTCTTTAAATCAACCTGAAGACTTGTTACACCAATAAGCCGATGGTTGCCAAGAACATCGCTGAAAGTGATTACAGTAGTGCCAAGTAATCCGTAGAGTGAACTATAACCGGCATTTGCATAAATTAAATCGGGCGAAAAAGTAATCTTGTATCGGTTTACTTTGTAATTTCCTTCTTCGTCAAGGTTATCGCTTAAGTTAAATAAGCTGCTAGAAATGCTTGATGTATCGCCGCCCGTTACAACTTTATCTCCGAAAATATAATTTTGAAAATCGATTTTTACGGAGTCTCCATAAACACCCGAAGAGTCGACAAAACTGCCGGTATAAAATTGTAAACTTTCTACTTTTGAAGAATCCCTTTTCTTTGTATCAAGTTCTTCATCATCGAACAAACCGCCTTTGCCGGTTTCTCTATCTTTCAAGTTTTTGATATATATAGTCGGCTCAAGCTGCTGCGCGTCTAATGAAGATTCAAATGGATTGGTTAATAAAAATATATTAAAAGCAGACTGATATAAACTTGTAAAAGCAAGTTTTTTACCATCGGCAGAGGAAGATAATTGATACAAACCATTCAAAGAATTTGTTACAGGCACACCAGTATGTTCGCTCAAAACGGAAACCGAATCGTTTTCATTAATAGTTATTTTTCTTTTATAGATATTATTAATACCGTTGATATCGGAGATGAACAATATTTCATTTCCATCCGGTCCGGCAACAGGAAAAGTTTCATCGCTTAAAGGAAGATTTGTGATCCGTTCAATTTTTTTTGATTTAATTTCGATTGAATATAAATCAAGCTGATGATAATCGTGGTTATAAAATCTAAATGTGTCGGGCAATACTGTAGGATTTAAAACTTCGGTTCTGTCCGAGGAGAAATATATTTTTTCGCCGTCATGCGAC
>MNYQ01000029.1 GCA_001873185.1 Ignavibacteria bacterium CG2_30_36_16
TTTTTTGCGGCGCCTGTAGCTAAATCGCTTGTGGCGCCGTTTTCAAGGATTCTTCTTTCGCTGATACCCGTGCGGGATTTAATCCATTCGTCGGATGTATCAACTATTTTTTCAAAATATTTATTGTCGTAAATTTTATCCGGGACGTACATTCCCAGTGCTGTAATAACTGCATTATATTTTGTGTTTAAAGCCATTGTCTACCGTTCGGTTATAAGTGAATATTGTTTTATAGAATTTTCAATTTTGTTTACAAGATTTTTTTTGTGCATCTCGTTCGCACGAAGCACCATGTTTGCTATCGCTTTCGGAGTGCTAGAACCATGCCCGATGATACTGATGCCATTGACACCGAGCAGAGGCACACCGCCGTGCTCTTGATAATCTAAACTTTTTAAAGATTTCCGGAGTGATTCTTTCGATAATCCTATTTTAATTTTATCGAAGAAACTCTTTTCGGCTGTCTGTTTTAATAAATGTTTTAATAATTTGGGAACTGATTCACCAAATTTAAGAAGTATGTTGCCGACAAATCCATCGCAAATAATAATATCAACATTTTTAGTTAATATATCTCTGCCTTCAACATTTCCTATAAAATTTAAATTTGAACGTTTGAATATTTTAGCTGCTTCTTCAACAACTTCATTTCCTTTTCCTTCTTCTTCGCCCATACTTAAAAGACCAATCGACGGATTATTTTTTCTGCCCATTTCTTTTGCATAGATGGAACCCATCACACCATATTCAAAAAGATGAGAGGGTTTTGCATCCTTTCCTGCTCCAACGTCATAGACGCAACATACGCCGTTAACATTAGGAAATTCAGCGCCTATTGTCGGGCGACCAACTCCTGGAATTCGACCCATAATAATTGTTGATGCAGCCATCATCGCCCCTGTATTTCCGGCACTAACGAATGCATCAGCTTTTTTCTCTCTAACCATCCTGGCGCCGACAACAATCGACGAATCGGGCTTTGCCTTCAACGAAGATGTCGGCGAATCGCCCATTTCTATTACTTCCCCAGCATGTATAATATTATCCTCATTAAAAGAGAGTTTATTCGAATTAATTATTTGAAGTATCTCTGCTTTTTTCCCGACTAAGAATAAATCGAACCCTTCGTCCTGCTCAAGCGCCTGTATAGCGCCAATTACAGTATTCTGAGGGGCATAATCGCCCCCCATTGCATCAACAATTATTCTGCATTTAGAATCTTGAGAACCAGAATTGTTCATCAGAAGGAATTATTAATAAATTAGCTTTTAGGAATGAACATAGAGCGTTCATTATAGTAACCGCAGGAAGGGCATGCGCGATGGGCAAGTTTCATTTCACCGCAATTTGAACATGAACCCAGAGTTGGAGCAGTCGCTTTGTAATGTGTTCTATGTTTATCTCTTCTGCTTTTAGACCATTTACGTTTAGGATTTGGCATCGGTATTCCGTTATTTTTTTAATTAATATTATCTAATTTTTTCTTTATTTCTAGCAAAGGCTGCCAGCGTATATCAACACTTTGAGTACAGCCGCATTCTCGTTCGTTTAAGTTCTGACCGCATTTATAGCAAAGTCCTTTGCAATCTTCCTTACAAAGTTTTTTCATCGGAATGGCTAATATTGCATAATCTCTTACATCCGAAGAAATGTTTATTCTATCGGTATCTGTATGAATATATACCAAATTCAAAGAATCATTCTCTTCAGGAGGCGAGCCGTATAAATAAACCATCTTATAGCTGTTAGTAAGTATGGGCATAATATCTAAAGCACATCTGTCGCATACAAATTTTGCCATCACTGATAAATTTACTTTTAAAATAATTTGTGACGGCGCTTTGCTCAGTTCAACATCAGCTTTAATATTGCCGGTAAAATCTTCGACAAGTCCAATATTTTCAACAGCTTCAGCGAAAATAAATTTATGAACTCCTTCGCTTAAGTTCGAAATTTTAATTATCATAATATTCTCTCTAAAATCGAGCAAAAACGATTCAAAATATAGATATACTCTTACTGATAGTCAACATTTCCTAATTGCTAACTTACGGATTATTTCTACCTTTAAGCCTTGAAATGATTTATTTTTCGGAAATACTAAGTGAATATTAAAATAAATTTTGTAAATAAAAAACGTCCAAATTGTTCCATAATCATGATTAGCAAAACCCATGATCTACAATTTGGCTATATATTATGGATTGCGGGACAAGACATTTCATTAATATTAATAACTTAACACTAAAGTTCATGTAATATTTGGAAGAATATTCATGAGACAAATAAAAAGATAGAATGGCTGAATGAAGATGAATGGATGAATGTTTTTCATTCAAACATACAACCATTCAATCATTCTAATGTGATAATTTGGTTCTGGTTTGTCCAGATTAAGTGTTTTAAAAGTTTTGCAAATTTACATTTAATAAAAAAGAAAGCTATTTTTGATTTTGGAAATCACATTATTGGTTGTATGCTATCTGTAAAAAATTTAACAAAAGAATTTAAGAATTTAATTGTTGTTGATAATCTTTCCTTCGAGGTAAGCGAGGGAAAAATATTTGGACTTTTAGGTCCTAACGGCGCAGGTAAGACAACTACAATCAGAACGATTTTAAATATAATCCGACCATCATCGGGAAATATTTTTTTTGACGGAAAACCGATTACCACTGAATTTTTTAATATCATAGGTTACCTTCCCGAAGAGAGAGGGCTATACAAGAAAAGCAGGGTGATTGATGTAATCAAATATTTTGCTGTGTTGAAAAACATTCAAGCAAAAAAAGCAATTAGTTTAGCTGATGAATGGCTGAATAAACTTGATCTTTGGGATTTAAAAGAAAAGAAGATAGAGGAACTTTCCAAAGGAAATCAGCAGAAAGTACAATTCATAACCTCGGTTCTCCACGAGCCTAAATTACTTATTCTCGACGAACCATTTGCCGGATTTGATCCAATTAATCAGGAAAAAATTAAAGAACTGATTTTATCATTTGTTGATCAGGGGAAAATTATTATTTTATCAACTCATCAGATGGATACGGCAGAAAAATTATGCTCCGACATTATGCTGATAGATAGAGGGAAAGAAGTTTGCAGCGGTTCCTTAAAAGAAATAAAGAAACAGTTCGGGCTGAATGTTGTGAGCGTAGGGTTTTCCGGCAATATTTCGGAGATCAAAAATCATCCTAATGTCATTGATATGAATCTTTATGGGAACAGAGCGGAAATAAAACTTAAAGAAGAGGTGCAGCAGTCGGAATTTCTGCGCTCCATTTCGCAGCAATATAGTATTAATTCTTTTAATCCAATTGATCCTTCGCTCCATAAAATATTTATCGACGTTATTCAGCGAAATGCGGATATAAGATGAGAAAAATATTTGAAGTTGCGAAATGGGAATTTGTTGAGAAAGTAAAAACCAGAGCTTTTATTATTTCCATTATTATAACGCCTGCTATTATTATCGGATTTTCAATGGGACCTACGCTGCTTTCGGATAATGAATCGAATACAACACAGGCAATAGGAATTTTAGATTCTACAGGTGTTTACTTTAAACCGCTAAGTAGTGAACTCGAAGAATATAAACTCGATGACGGTCAGCCGAATTATGTTGCTGTTAACTTGTATAATAAACATAAATTGTTTAACGAGTTAAAACTTGCCGGGGATTCTTTGGTTCTCACAGATGAATTGGAAGGATATCTGTTCATTTCCGAAGATCAACATTCTATGAAATATCAATTCCGTGGAAGAAGCATCGGTAATTTTAAGGACTTAAAAAGATTCGAGAGATCTTTTAACAAAATACGGACAGAAATTAAATTGTCCGGAAAAGGATTAAGCAGCGAATTAATAAAATACATAAATGACAAAGTTGAACTTCACCCGATAAAATTAGAAGAAAGCGGAAAAGAGAGCAGCGCTAATTTTCTTGTTGTCTTTTTTACCTCCTTCATATTAATTATGCTGCTAATGATGATGATACTGTACAGCGGCGGAATGTTAATAAGAAGTTTAATTGAAGAAAAATCAAACAGGCTTATAGAAATCTTAGTTTCGAGCTGCAGTTCGGATGAACTGTTAACCGGTAAAATTTTAGGGCTTAGCGCACTCGGATTATTCCAAATAATAATTTGGGTGGTTCTTGCAATTGCACTTACCGGTTCGTCTTTAATACCTGCCGATGCTTTTAAGAATGTGGCGCCTATGCTTATCTATTTTGTGCTTGGTTTTATTTTTTACACTTCGATATTCGTTGGGGCGGGTTCAATTGCCTCAACCGAACAGGAAGCTCAACAACTTACAAGTTATATTAGTTTGATATTACTCTTTCCGATTATATTAGTTTTTTCAGCGGTACAAAATTCCGATTCATTTATGCTTCAGCTTTTAAGTTATATCCCATTTACAACTCCGTCTATAATGATACTGAGATTAAACTTGCAGGAAGTAAGCCCTCAAGAAATATTAATCACAACTTTAATTTTAATAATATCAATCTATATCACTATTACAGTAGCGGCTAAAATTTTCAAAATAGGTATTTTATCTTACGGTAAACGACCATCCGTTAGAGAAATTTTTCAGTGGCTAAAAGAAAAATAATTGTGTGTCCGTTATGTTAATAATATCTTCAGCATTAGCGGCTATCATCCCGATGGGAATTTACATGTTTCTCATTTGGTGGTTTGACAGATATGATAGAGAACCGTTTAAGATGGTTTTGAATAATTATCTCTGGGGTTCACTCGGCGCTGTTGTGTTAACGCTGATCATAAGTGGTAGTTTCTCTAAAGTATTTTCTTTTTTTATTCTTGAACCTGACCAACTCCGCCGGGTTGAAACAATAATTATTGCTCCGATTGTTGAGGAAATCATAAAAGGCGCTTTTTTATTAATTACAGTTTCCAGTTTTAAATTTGATAATATGACGGATGGAATAGTATACGGCGGGGCTATAGGGTTAGGCTTCGGCATGACTGAAAATTTTTTCTATTTTATTTCTTTCGGTCAAACTGTTGAACAATGGCTTATACTTGTAATAATAAGAACGCTCTTTTCAGCAGTTATGCATTGCGTTTCCACAGCCACACTAGGAGCATTTATTGGATATGCTAAATTTAAAAAAAGTTTTATTAAATATTCCTTTCCTTTTTTTGGTTTACTGATAGCGATGTTCATTCATTTCTCATGGAATTTTTCCGTCAGCTCCGAGTCAACTGCATTTATTGGTTTCTTTTTTATGTTCTATACCATTGCTATTTTTGTTGCAATGTTTTGGGCATCAGTAAATAGCGAAAAGAAAATTATTTTTAACGAACTTCTCGAAGAAGTAAATTTGGGTTATATCCCTCAAAAGCATTTGCTTATTTTAAATTCCGGCGGACGGAATTATTCCGGCTGGATAGAAGAACCGATAAGAAAAAGGTATATTCGAACTGCAACCACCTTGGCATTTAGAAAAATGCAATTGAGAAATTCGTCGGGTCAAAGCCGCGAATATTATGAGCGTGAAATTGAAAGTTATAGAACTATTATTAAAAACTTATTAGAAAACCCTGCAAAAAATTATTATGAGCAAATCTAAGAATTGCGTCTTTTTAATATCTCCATTCCCATTTTTTAATTTTGAGGAATTACCGGTGTTTGAGGGACTCAATAGAGAACATTCATCCCAACTATATCGAAATCTTTTTTTTAACTATCTCGAAGTTTTATCTGATTCACGCATGCTTTACAACGTTGTTTGCTGTTTTGATGAAAGGGATGATGGTTTTCTTCCCGAGCAAATAAAATTGAACAACGACATTGTTTTTTATAAAAGAGATTCTTATGATAATTTAATTACTCAGCTATCCGAAAAGTATCTGCTGAACATTCAATATAATTTATTCCTGACCACAAATTCTATAGCTTTTTCATTGAGCAGTATTAAAAAACTTTTTGATGTTTTATCAGTTGAAGATAATCTGGTTTTACTCGGTGAGTCGAAGAACAATAAACTTACATTTATTGCATTAAATTATAATAATGCGGAACTTTTATCCTCTCTTAATTATTCAGCTGAAGATTTTGAAACAGCATTAAAAAAAACTTGTAGCTTTCATAATGGCATCCATCACAGCAAGGGTTATTTGAAGATAAATTATTTAACTGATTTTAAAGAGTTGTATAAAGAACTCTCTAAAAAAGAAAGCTGGGCATACTGCAGCCAAGAGATGCATGAAAAATTTACTCATCTTTTCATTGAATATAAGGATTTGTTGAAATGAGCGCGGTTGGAGTTTTTGGCGGAACATTTGATCCAATACACTTAGGTCACCTGATTACAGCCGCCTCAGTAAGGGAGATTCGCAATCTCGAAAAAATTATTTTTATTCCTGCTTTTACTTCTCCTCACAAAACAGATATTAAAAGCTCAGGCGGAAAAGACAGGTTAGAAATGGTAAAGCTCGCCGTCGAGTGCACGGCGTATTTTGAAGTTTGCGACTTTGAAATTAAAAACGAAGGTATCTCGTTCACAATTGATACTTTAAGTATGCTAAAAGAAAAATATTCCGAAATTGAATTAATAATTGGATATGATAATCTAATTAAATTCAGTTCGTGGAAGCAGCCTGATGATATTTTAAAGTTGGCTAAGCTTGTCGTACTTAATCGCAAAGTAAAGGATGAACCAGATGAAAAAGATGTTTACTATAAATCCGCCTTCTTTGTGGATACACCACTCGTTGAAATAAGCGCTTCCGGTTTAAGAGAAAAAGTTCGCACCGGAGGCAGTATTGATTTTCTTGTCCCTGAAAAAGTTAAACAATATATTTACGACCTCAAATTATTTAAGGATTAACGTTTGAAAATTCTAATAACAGGCGGAGCGGGTTTCATCGCTTCCCATATTACCGATGCTTTTATTGATGCCGGTCATAATGTAGTTGTGCTCGACGATCTATCTACCGGTTTTGAAAAAAACATAAACCCCAAAGCAAAATTTATAAAAGCTAATATTTGCGACGTTAACCTCGCCAAACTTTTTGAGCAGGAAAAATTTGACGCTGTCGATCATCATGCCGCGCAGATGGATGTACGCCGTTCTGTTGCTGACCCTGCTTTTGATGCAAACACAAATATCATCGGCACAATCAATCTTCTTCAAAACTCTGTTAAATACGGCGTTAAAAAATTTATGTTCGCATCAACCGGAGGCGCTGTATACGGCGAGCAGGAGTATTTTCCTGCCGACGAATTGCACCCTACTGCACCGGTTTCACCCTACGGAATAAGTAAACTTGCAGTAGAAAAATATCTTTTCTTTTATAATAAACAGTACGGATTAAATTATACTATTTTTCGTTATGCAAATATTTATGGTCCCAGGCAAAATCCTTTTGGAGAAGCAGGTGTGGTCGCCATCTTTACGACAAAACTCCTTAATAATCAGCAGCCGATTATTAACGGCAGCGGGCTGCAGACACGAGATTATGTTTTTGTTGGCGATGTAGTGAAAGCAAATTTGCTTTTGCTCAATGATAAAAAAAATGCAATTTATAACATCGGTACTGCAAAAGAAACGGACGTTAATGAAGTATTCAATAAATTAAATAATATTGTCGGTAACGGTCAGAAAGAAAACCACGGTCCCGCTGCGGCTGGCGAACAACTCCGGAGCGTTATCACATCAGAAAAACTTTTTAAAACCTTCGGATGGAAACCTTCAACAAAAATGGACGAAGGTTTGCGAAGTACTGTTGAATTTTTTAAAACAAATATTGAATGATGATTGATCTCCAATTTTTAGAAAAATTATACAATAACGATAGACGCACAGTAGCACGCTCAATAAGTATTGTCGAATCAAACAACTCAACATCAGCAGAGCTGCTTAAAGAAATTTATTCGAAAACAGGAAATGCATACCGCATCGGGATAACCGGACCGCCGGGATCCGGTAAAAGCACTATAACAAATCAGATTACAAAACTTTATCGTTCGCAAAACAAAAAAATTGGTATCATAGCTGTTGATCCCACCAGCCCTTTTACAGGCGGTGCGCTGCTTGGCGACAGAGTGCGTATGTCTGAAATCGGCAGTGATGCTAATGTATTTATACGCAGCATGGCAACACGCGGAAGTCTTGGCGGGCTAAGTAAAAAAGCAATTGACGCTGCGGACGTACTGGATGCAGCAGGATATGATATCATTATTTTAGAAACTGTCGGAGTCGGTCAATCCGAACTTGACATAGCTCAGGCAGCAGATACAACGGCAGTTGTACTCGTCCCTGAATCCGGTGATGCAGTGCAAGCGATGAAAGCCGGATTAATGGAGATTGCCGATTTTTTTGTAGTTAATAAAAGCGACCGTCCCGGTTCCGATCAGGCAGTTGCTGCGTTAAGAACAATTTTATACATGCGTGACCACGATGCAAATTCATGGATGCCTAATATTATAAAGTCTGTTGCCTCGGAAAATAAAGGGATTGAAGAAATTGCAGCCGAAATAGCACGACATAAAAATTATCTTAATGAACATGCTCTTTTCCAGAAAAAACGGGAAGAGCATACAAAGAGCCGGATCAAAGTAATCGTTGAAGAAAAACTTCGCGAAGAACTATGGAGCGGCGATGGTGGAAAAGCGCTTCATACTTCGCTCGAAAAAATTATTTATGGCGGTCTATCGCCATATCACATAGCTGAAGAGATAATTATTAAATTTAAAAATATTTAGCTTTTAATTTCCGCACCTAAACAGATGTGGTTTAAAACTAAGAGAAGATTTAATCTCTAAACTAAATGGCTATTGAACGTTCGAGAATCTGACAGATCAGAATACTTCTTCGATTTTCAATTACTTGAAAAGTTTTACTAAGAAAATATTTTTAAATATTCGCCGGTTAACAATTGTAAAAAGATTTTTTTTTTTCTATTATCCAATCACTTTTTCATCTCTTTAAGTAACTACCGATAAATAATCGAAAGGAAATTTATGGAAACGGTATCGAAGGCTTTTATTACAGAATTGACAGATAACCAAATAATGATACGAGATACGATAAGAGATTTTGCCGAAAAGCAAATTCGTCCCGTAATTATGGAATACGATGAAGCTCAAAAGTTCCCGATGGAATTAATGCAGAAGCTTGGCGAACTTGGTTTTCTCGGAATGCTCGTAAAAGAAGAATACGGCGGCGCCGGGTTAGGATATATTGAATTTGCAATTACTATTGAAGAACTTGCTCGAGTTGATCCTTCCGTTGCACTTTCCGTAGCCGCTCATAATGGTTTATGCACAAATCATATTAATCGTTTTGGAAATGAAGCGCAGAAGAAAAAATATTTGCCGGACTTAACCTCGGGCAAAAAAATCGGCGCCTGGGGTTTAACCGAATCAGTTTCCGGCAGTGATGCAGGTGGTTTGTTAACAACCGCGGTTAAGGAGGGTGATTACTACATTGTCAACGGAAGTAAAACTTTTACTACTCACGGAACTGTTGGACAAACAGCGGTTATAATGGCTATAACAGATAAAGAAAAAAAGTCTAAAGGAATTTCTGCATTCATACTTGAAAAAGGTATGGAAGGATTTATAGTTGGGAAGAAAGAAAACAAACTCGGGATGCGGGCAAGCGATACAACTCAATTAACTTTTGAAAACTGCAAAGTTCCGGCGGATAATTTAATCGGTAAAGAAGGGGAAGGTTTTGTTCAGGCAATGAAGATACTTGAAGGAGGGCGCGTTTCGATAGCTGCTTTAAGTTTAGGTTTGGCTCAGGGCGCTCTTGATGCTTCAATAAAATATTCTAAAGAAAGAAAACAATTCGGAAAAGCTTTAGCTGAGTTTCAGGCTACACAAATGAAACTTGCAGAGATGGAAACAAACATAGAAGCTGCGCGGATGCTTACTTACCGGGCTGCTTACATGAAGGATAAAGGCATGTCCAACAAAAAAGAAGCTGCGATGGCAAAACTTTTTGCTAGTGAAGTTGCAGAAAAATGTTCAAGCGAGGCAGTGCAAATTCATGGCGGTTACGGTTTTATAAAAGAATACCCGGTTGAAAAATTTTATCGCGATGTAAAACTTTGCACAATTGGTGAAGGCACTTCCGAAATACAAAGAATTGTAATTGCCCGCGAACTTCTTAACGATTAAACTTTAAGATTATGAAACAAATAGGAACTGAACTTAAAAACACCGATTCATTTTTGAAACGGGAAGATTATTATAAAAATCTTTTTAGAAAAATTACTAGCGCCGGCGATAAAATTAAATTAGGCGGCGGCAAAATTGCTTTAGAAAAGCATAAGGCAAAGGGTAAGCTTACTGCACGGGAACGTATAGTAAAACTTGTCGATAACGAAAAAGAATTTTTTGAGATGAGTTTATTCGCCGCATACGATATGTATGAAGAATACGGCGGCGCCCCCTCCTCCGGCACTGTTTACGGCATAGGAAAAATTCACGGGCGGCTGCACGTTATAGTCGCAAATGATGCGACAGTCAAAGCTGGCGCCTGGTTTCCGATAACCGCAAAGAAAAATTTACGCGCGCAGGAAATAGCAATCGAAAATAACCTTCCTATAATTTATCTTGTTGACAGCGCAGGCGTTTTTCTGCCTTTGCAGGAAGAAATATTTCCGGACAAAGAACACTTCGGGCGGGTCTTTAGAAATAATGCTATTATGTCATCAATGGGCATTCCACAAATTTCTGCAATAATGGGTTCGTGTGTCGCAGGCGGCGCTTATCTTCCGATAATGAGTGACGAAGCGTTAATTGTTGAAGGCGAAGGCTCGGTATTCCTTGCAGGTTCACATCTTGTTCGCGCGGCTATCGGCGAGGTGATTGATAATCAAAGGCTCGGCGGCGCAGTTGTGCAATCCAATGTTTCTGGCGTTACAGATTATATAATGAAGAATGATGATGAATGTCTTCAAACAATCCGGAGCATTATTAGTAAACATGGAGAGAGAAATAAAGCAGGTTTTAATAGAAGTGAAATTAAACCGCCTAAATTTTCTCCTTCGGAAATTTTCGGTATCCTCCCTGAAGACCCGCTGAAAACTTATGATATGTACGAAGTTATTGCGCGGCTTGTAGATAACTCTGAGATTGATGAATATAAAGCAGGTTACGGAAAAACAATCATCACGGCTTATGCCCGTATTGATGGCTGGGCTGTTGGTATAGTTGCAAATCAGCGGACGATTTCTAAAACAGAAACAGGAGAGATGCAAGTGGGCGGAGTAATTTATTCCGACAGCGCGGACAAAGCCACCCGATTTATAATGAACTGCAATCAGAAAAAAATTCCTCTTTTGTTTCTTCAAGATGTAACGGGCTTTATGGTTGGCTCGCGCGCTGAACACGGCGGAATAATTAAAGACGGCGCTAAG
>MNYQ01000033.1 GCA_001873185.1 Ignavibacteria bacterium CG2_30_36_16
TTTGTTGCATATTACTAAAAATATTTTTAATTTAAATACGACTATTTAAGTCTTATATTTATGCTAAGATTATCAAAAAAAACTGAATACGCCCTGATGGCAGTTAAGTACATGGCAGTTAACCAAAATGGTAAGTGTATTACCGTTAAGGAAATTGCAGACACTTATGGAATTTCTTTTCAACTTCTTGCTAAGTTGATGCAGCAACTCGTGCGTAACGGAATTATTGAATCACAGCAGGGTACCAAGGGCGGCTATAGGTTAAATAAATCAGCAGACTCTATTTTGCTTTTAGATATCATCAACGCTATCGAAGAGAATTATGGATTGACCGACTGTATGGAATCTGAAATTCCTGAAAATGGGTGTGCACGAGCAAACTGTTGTACTATTCGAGACCCTTTAGCAAAGGTTCAGAATAAAATTAATAGAATATTTTCCGAAACAACAATTGGACAAATATTGTAATGATGAAGGTTTACCTCGACAATCACTCGACTACGCAGGTAGACCCAAATGTTTTTGAGGCGATGAAACCATATTTTCTCGAAAAGTATGGTAACGCTTCCAGTAAAGCCCATTCATTCGGATGGGAAGCAGAGAGTGCCGTTGAATATGCAAAAGAAATGATAAGTTCATTTCTTGGTTGTGAAAGTGACGAAATTATTTTTACAAGCGGCGCTACCGAGTCAATTAACATTGCACACTTTGGTGCTGCACAAGAACTTTATTCCAAAGGTAACCATATTGTTACCACAGTTTCCGAACATAGTGCAGTGCTCGGTTCTTTAAAACTTCTCGAAAAAAAAGGATTTGAAATAACGATTTTACCTCTTAACAAAGAAGGTTTAGTCGACCCGGATCGCCTGAAGGATGCTCTGACGGATAAAACAATATTAGTTTCTGTGATGACTGCTAATAATGTGATAGGAACCGTGAATGATGTATATGAAATCGGGAAAATATGTAAGCAACGAAATATTGTTTTCCACACAGATGCAACTCAGGCGATTGGGCGACTTAAATTAAATTTTAACGAAATGAATGCCGATATGCTTTCATTCTCATCGCATAAAATTTATGGTCCTAAAGGTGTTGGAGTTTTAATTGTCAAAAAGAAATTAAATCTTGCTCCTATTATGTATGGCGGAGGGCAGCAGAAGGGCTTAAGACCCGGGACGTTTAATACTCCCGGGATTGTCGGTACCGGCAAAGCAATTGAGATATTTAGCGAGGAAATGGAAGCTGAAATAAATAGATTGAGAACTTTAAGAGATAAAATGTTGTTTGATATTTCAGCAAACCTTGAAAGCGTAAAATTAAATGGCAGCAAGCAGTGCAGACTTCCAAACAATTTGAATTTCTGTTTCAGCGGAGTTCGTTCGGAAAATATAATTAACGAACTTCGGGACGTTGCGTTGTCTTCCGGTTCTGCTTGCGCATCTGAAACATTAAAACCGGATAGGTCTCTTAAAGCTATCGGTTTAAGTGACGAAGAAGCATATTCCTCCATTCGAATCGGGATAGGACGATTTAATACTTTGGAAGAAATAGATTATGCGTCAAAAAGAATTATTGAGACTGTAGAAAAATTAAGGACACAGTCCCCTATTAAATCAAATTAAGGTGAATGATATGAAAAAAAGAATAGCGCAAAGAATAAAACTTTTAAATGAAGAACAGAATATTTTCCTGAAGTACCTAAAAGTAAAATTTCCACTTTTTCATAATTCAAATTTTTTCTTTCGCGATTTTCATTATGGCGTAAAATATTTTTTGGAGGAAAAGCAGCTTTCTACTTCATACGCTGAAGCAGAAAAATGCGCAATCGAATTTTCAAAATTACTCGAAAAACGAGGAATCTTTACTAAAGTAAACGACATCGGATGGAAAGTTACATACCCGGATTTTGCAACAACTACGCCGGGTGATCCTTTCGGAAAATAGTGATTCAAAAGTTGATTAATTAAAACATATAAAATTATAAGAGAATTAGCATGAATAATGTACAACAGCAAGAAATAATAATTACTGACAAAGCTTCGGAAGAAGTAAAAAGAATAATTAACGAGAATAAAATTCCGGATGGTTACGGTTTGCGTGTAGGCGTTAAAGGAGGCGGATGTTCGGGCTTTACTTACACACTTGGCTTTGATGCTGCACCGCGTGATGCTGATACGGTTGTTGAATTGAACGGCATAAAATTATTCGTTGACGGAAAAAGTTTGTTCTACTTATCCGGTACCGAGCTTGATTTTACCGATGGATTGAATGGAAAAGGTTTTGTGTTTAATAATCCCAATGCAGCTAAAACTTGCGGCTGCGGTGATTCCTTCGGAGTATAATTTAGAAAGACTCAATAATGGAAAGAAGAAAATTTTTATTCACACTAAGTGCGATTCCAATTGTTTCCACTTTTGGATCAATAACAGATAAATTTCAATATTTTACAAATCAAAAAAGGAATAATAATACCATGGCTAAATTTGAATTGCCCCAATTACCCTACGCTTATGATGCATTAGAACCATACATTGATAAAATGACAATGGAAATTCATCATTCAAAGCATCATAATGCTTATGTTACTAATCTTAACAAGGCTGTTGATGGAACCGAACTTGAAGGAAAATCATTAGAAGAAATGTTCGGCACAATTTCTAAGCTGCCAGCAGCTGTTAGGAATAACGGCGGCGGTCACTTCAATCATTCTCTATTCTGGCAGATCATGAAAAAAGATGGCGGCAGCGCTCCGACCGGAAAATTATCTGAAGCTGTCATTTCAGCATTTGGTTCGTTTGAAAAATTCAAAGAACTTTTCAGCAACGCCGCAGCAACACGTTTCGGTTCCGGATGGGCTTGGCTTGTCGTTGCCGATGGAAAACTTGTAGTGTCATCAACACCAAACCAGGATAACCCGCTTATGGATGTTGCCGATGTTAAAGGCACACCTATTTTAGGGCTTGACGTTTGGGAACATGCATATTATTTGAAATATCAAAATAAACGCCCCGATTACATACAAAATTGGTGGAATGTTGTAAACTGGGATGAAGTGGCTTCCAGGTTCGACAAAGTTTAGTTGGATAAGTTAAAAGTTAAAAGTTTCGGCTTGTTAATTGGTAATGAATCCCGAGGATTAATGTCGATACTATAACGCAATTGATATTGTTTAACAGTTATTAAAATGCCGGCATATAGTCGGCATTTATCTAAAAAGTCGTGTCGCGTCAATAGAAAGCTTCGGTAGTTTTGTTCATTTAATACTTTCACCTTTGCTTTCGATAATTAAGTTAACTGCCTGTGAATTATTAAGCCATTTTTGCTGGTAGGGAACGTTATTTGAATCGAAGTGTTAAAAAGTTAAGAAAAACAAAAAAATATAATTATGAAATCAAGTATATATTTATTTCCGTTAAATCTTGTGGTGTTTCCAGATTCTAGATATCCTCTACATATATTTGAAGAGCGCTACAAAAAAATGATTGCAAGCTGCATTGAAGAGAAAAAAGGATTTGGAATTGTAGCTGTTGTTGGCGATGATTTATCCACCATTGGGAGTTATGTTGTAATATCATCAGTTCTAAAAAAATATGACTCCGGTGAATACGACATTATAGTTGCCGGGCGCGGAAGATTTATAACTAAGAAAGTAGAATTACATGAGGATGGCTATCACATAGCAGAAGTAGAATATTTTAATGATGAACCGATAAGTTACAATCCGCTTTTGCTGGAAGAATTACAATCGCGGTTTGAAATACTAATCGGTAAATTTAATTTTACACTCGAAGAATCTTTTTGGGACTATTATTACGCCGCCGAAATAAAATCATTCAAGATGGCGGAAAAAGCCGGGCTGTCTCTAATACAGCAGCAAGCATTGCTTTCTATAAAAGACGAGAACAAGCGGCTTACATATTTGATAGAACATTTTAAATATATGGCAAAAAAATTATCTAAAGACGAATCTAATAAAACACTCGTTTTGAATGACGGTTATATAAACTAAATCAGTTTTTCTCCACTGCCCCAGCCCCCCAAGTTTTTCATCAAAATAAAATTTTTAATTGATTATTATTAAATATTTTAGGATTATTGTCTTGCGAGTTATTCCAAACTCTCAAAATTATTTTGTAATAAACTAAAGGAAAGATTATGAAAAAATTTTTATTTTTCATTTTTTTTGTCGGGTTTATCTTGGCTTCGACAAATGTTTATGCGCAGGCACTTAGCGGGAATTATTACATTCCGCAAGGCGCTAATCCGCAAGGATTTGCAACCCTTAATGATGCCGTCACGTCATTAAACACTAATGGGGCTAACGGAACAGTTAACTTTTTATTAGATGCAGATACATTAAGAGAAACTAGTTTTACATTTAATGCCGCTCTAACAGCTGTAAATAATGTGGTGATAAAACCAGCCCCCGGCAAAAATGTTATATTATTTGTTTCATCCAGTGGTTCAGTAGGAAACGGACCATTCATGATTGGATTTAACAAAGGATATGTTACTTTTGACGGAAGCAATAACGGTACCAACAGCCGCAACTTAATCGTTTCCACCGAACAATTAGCGCCGGTTGTTGACCTTCCATTTACATTAAATAATGCAGCTGCTGATAGTGTCGTTCTTAAGAACCTCATTATTAAAAATGTTGTTGTCGGTCAAACCAACTTTAGATACGGGGCTGTTATAAATGACCTTGGTGGTGTTATGGGATTCCGTGTTGAGAATTGCCAAATTGGAACACCAGAACGTCCAGTTAGACGTGATGCTCTTGCACCATGGGGCGGCGGAGCGACAGCCAATCAGTTCAGTTTTGTTGACAACGAACTTTACTGCGGAACCAGGGGTGTTGCTACTTTCTATCTTGTTGATAGTGATATTATCGGTAATACAATTAACATATTGCCTACCACAGCAGTGAACACTAATAATTATAACCATGGCATTTATATCACTGGAAACATAGGAATTTTGAATATTCAAGGAAATATTATTAATTGCCTTGAGAAGACAAATGTTGCAGGAACTTACCTTATAGGAATTGCCTTTGCAGGAAACGCTTTCGATTCAACGGATATCATCAATGTTTTTAATAACATGATCAATGTGGGCGCCCCGGATGAAACCGGCAGCACCTATGGAATCGGATTACGCTCTGCCGGCAACATGGGTAATATTAAAGCATACTTTAATACTATCTTTATCAACAATAATGCTTCCACTCTAACAAGTCATGGAGTTGGTAACCATACAAATGGTACCGGTCCGGTTAATATTGATCTAAGAGACAATATTATAATAAACAATCATGCCGGTAATACAGGTTCATCTGCTATCGGTCTTATCCCTCTTACTTCTGTGTTAACTTCAAATTATAACCTTCTTCTTTCAAACCAGAATTTTGTGAATTATCAGGGTACAACTTATGCTAACCTGGCAGCATGGCAGGCAACGTCTCAAGACTTGAACTCTGTAAGTAAAGCAGTTAATTTCGTTTCAGCTACTGATTTACATTTAGCAGGGGCATCAATTGGCGATACTGATTTATTCGGAATACCTATTGCAGGTATTACCACAGATATTGATGGAGAGCTTAGAAGCGCAACCGAGCCATATAAAGGCGCTGACGAAGCTATCATTCCCGGATTACAAGGGATTTATTATGTCGGCGCTCCCGGAACCGGACCCGGCGGTATTGATCCACAGTATAGTTCATTAAAAGCTGCTTGCGATGCACTGAACAGTGAAACTATTCTTGGTGATGTACAGATGATTATTACTAGTAATCTTGTTGAGCCTGCAAACGTAGGTCTTGGTTTGAATCCTTCAACTTATACAATTACATTTAAACCATACGCAGGAACGGTCGATACAATTTTGTTTACACAAGTTGCCGATAACGTAGGCGCATCCGGCGGTTTAGTTATCGGAGTACCTGATTTAACAATTACTTCAGCTACCAACTACGGTCTTGTTACAACTAACAATATTGTAATTGATGGTTCTAATAGTGTTAACGGAACAACCCGTGATTTAGTTTTTATGACGAACACCGGAATAAGTTCCAGTACATACCCCATTAGACTTTTGGGTGATGTTAACAACACTACTATAAAAAATATAAAAGTAACCGCAAAACAATCAACATCATACACGTTAACTATGACGGTTAGAAATTTCAGTTCGGTTAATTATGTCCCGGATAATATAACGATTGAAAACTGTGAGGTGAATAATACTGTTGGAACAACCGCTCAGGGTATTTCGATTTCAAACAGCGGAACTCCAACTGAATTTCCTGATGGAATTATAATTAGAAATAATACTATCAACGCACGTACACGTGGTATTTTCTTAAACAATGCCGGAAATACTGATGTTTATAATAACCAAATTACAGTAGAGCAAACCTCTACGGGATTTATGAGTTACGGTATTTGGGGCTTAACCATTGGCAGTGCATCCAATGTACAAAATATATATAACAACAGAATACTGATGCTTTCAACCGCAAACGCAAATTCTGGTTCTTATGGTATTATAGGAATTGAAGCCGGCTCAAAAGGTACTTATAACATTTATAACAATATGATACATGGCTTTTTGGCAACATCTGCAACAGCTAATCCAAACTTCTACATGCTTGGAATTAGAAATGCCGGCGCAGCCGTTACAGCTAATATTTACTTTAATTCTATTTATATGCCCGATCAAACAATCGACATAGGAACTGGCACTGTTTATTATGCAGGTATTTACATCTCCAATGGAACTAATGACGTTAAGAACAATATCGTTGTTACAGCAGAAGCTGATTTTCCGTCGTACTGTATTTATAGAACAGGCGCTAATGGTACTTTAGTTTCAGATTATAATGATTTCTACGCAATCAATGCAACGAATGGAAATGTTGGCTACTGGAATGACGCTGCAACTCAAACTTTTGCATCATGGCAAACGGCTTCCGGCGGCGATGCTAATTCAATCAATGCTGATCCTTCATTTACATCTGTAAACGATTTACATCTTCTCAATGTGAACTCGCCTGTTATGGGTAAAGGTTTACAAATACCATGGATAACAACTGATATTGATGGTCAGCTTCGCGACAGCATCCCAGAAATAGGAGCCGATGAAATTCCGGGTGTTATACCTGTAGAACTTGCATCATTCGCAGCTTCTGCAAACGGTAACACTGTTACACTAAATTGGGAAACTGCTACTGAAACAAACAGCCGCTACTTTGAAGTTGAGAGAAGAAGCGAAAAAACATGGCAGACTGTAGGAACGGTTAATGCATCCGGCACATCAACCAAAACAAGAAAATATAGTTTTGTTGATGATAACGTAAATGCTGCAATTGTTTACTACCGCTTAAAGCAAGTTGATATGGACGGCAGTTACAGCTATTCAAATGAAATAGAAGTTAACGTAGGACTTCCGGCTGCATACGATTTAAGCCAGAATTATCCTAATCCGTTCAATCCTACTACAACGATACGATATTCAATCCCACAAGATTCAAAAGTATCACTCGAAGTATTTTCAATACTCGGTGAACTTGTCTCTACAGTGGTTAACGAGTATCAATCAGCAGGCAAATACACTGTTTCTTTTAACGGAAGCAGATTTGCAAGCGGTACTTATATTTACAGATTGACGGCTAATCAAAACGTCATTACTAAAAAGATGGTCCTTATTAAGTAATGTACAATGTACAATGTATAATGTATAATGTATAATTCGTTAGCAAACGGATGAACAATTAAGGTAAAATCGAAGAGCAGGAAGTTTTTATTTCCTGCTCTTTTTTTTTGTAATAGAAAAACATGCGAGAGAGTTTAAACTGTAAGTTTGACTTAACCATTAAGAGTTATTAAGAGCAGGCATAAAAAAATAAATCTCTTGGAACCGCTGGATTAAAACTTATTTTTTAATAATGAGAGTACTTAAATTTTAACTATTCACTGAAAGTAAGCGTAAAGGTTGTGCCAACTTTCTTTTTACTTTTTACATCAATTCTAATTCTGTTAAGTTCGCAGTATTTTTTAACTATCGATAACCCCAAACCGGTGCCTTCGAATTTACGACTGTAACCTGTTTCTTCCTGAGAAAAAGCATCGAATAAATGATCGATATATTTTTCAGAGATGCCAATCCCTGTGTCTTCAATCTCTATCTGCAAATTATCTTCATCGTTTCTTAGAAGCCTGACATCTACAAATCCCTCTTCAGTATATTTGATTGCATTGTCTATCAAATTGAGTAATGTCTGATAAATTGAATACTCATCGCACAAGACAGATGTATTCTCTGTGAGTTTAGTAATTCGCAGCTTAAGCTTTTTAGATTCCAAAAAATGCCTAAGATCGCGGCAAACTCTTTTAATAATTTCACCGTATATATCAATCTTTTTCTCGATATAGTCGTAACCTCCAACTTGTAATTCAGATGCGTTTAGAATCATGTCTATGGTTCTAACTATGCGTGAACCTGAATCTGATATACTTTCAAAAATTTCACTCAACTCCTTCGATTTATCTGCGCTAAGATCATCTTTTAAAAAAGATGTGTAATTCATCATGGCATTTAACGGAGTTCTAATTTCGTGAGACATTTGTGCGAGAAATTCTGTTTTCATTTTGTCCAAAGTTTCTGCTTTTCGCTTAGCTACAATTAATTCTTCAATTATTTTTTTCTTTCCGGTGATATTTTCTATCACTGCTACAAAATTATTTATATCTCCATTTTCATTTACCACGGGAGAGATTTGTGTATTTACCCAGAACAGTTCGCCCGATTTCTTTTTATTGAGGATTTCACCGTGCCAGTCTTTACCGGTCAATATTGTATCCCAAAGATTTTCATAAAAATTTTTGTCATGCTGCCCCGATTTTAAGATACGCGGATTTTTACCTATAACTTCTTCTTTAGTATATCCGGTTATATCGCAGAATTTTGCATTCACATATTGGATAGCTCCATCCTGATTAGTAATGATAACCGAAGTTGGGCTTTGCTCAACTGCTCTGCTTAGAATTATTATTTTTTCTTCCGCTTTTTTCCGTTCGGTTATATCAAAACAAACAGCCATCGAGCCAACAACAATTCCATTGGCATCATTCATTGACGATGCTAACATTTGAAGCGTAATTTGTTCCCCCGATTTTTTTAGCATATTCAGTTCATATCGTTCAGAAATTCCTTTTATGCGGTTTCTGTTTTTTTGAAGAATAAATTCTTTATCCGCTTCGTTCAATAAAATTTCATTACCTACTTTGCCAATTAATTCATTTTCCTCATAACCAAGCATTTCGCAAAATATTGGATTTACTAATTGAATTACATCGTTATTATCAACTACTATTAATCCTTCCTGCATATTCTCAATTAAATGGCGATGCTTTTCTTCGCTTTGTATTAACTCTTCCTGAACTTTTTTCCGTTCTGAAATATCATGCACAATTAAATGAATATATTCCTTATTAAATATTTCAATCTTACTTGGGAATATTTCAACATCGCAAATTGAACCATCCCCTTTTTTATGTTTAAATTCAAATTGTACCTGTTTTTGTTCACGAGTATTTCCGATCGCTGATGTAATATCTGCAGAGGGGAAGGCGTTAATGTCATCAAGTTTCTTTTGAAGCAGCTGCTCCAAACCCCAGCCATAATAATTTTCTGCTGCCTGATTGGCGTCAACAATATTATGATTATCCGGGTCTATCACCAACATAACAGCAAGATTATCTTTAAAAATGCTTTTAAATCTTAGTTCACTTTCTTTAAGGGCATTTTTAGCTGCTTCAATAGCTTGGACATTCGCATGTTTTTGAAATGCCAATTCTATTGCCGGAACGAGACGATGAAGGTTTTCTTTTATAACATAATCATCTGCCCCTGCTTTCATACAGGCAACAGCGGTCTCTTCATTCATCGAACCGGTAAGAATGATGAATGGAATAGTGTTATTTATTTGGATTTTTATTTTTAATGCAGTCATGCCGTCGAAAGCTGGCATTGAATAGTCGGATATGATTAAGTCGGGATTAAAATCTATTATCTCTTTTCTAAAATCCGCTTCGTTTTCCACACGGAGCGAAACAAAATTAAAGCCGTTTTTTTTAGTTCTCTTTCGGCAATCTCTTTATCTGTTTCAAGGTCTTCAACGAAAAGTATTCTGTGGTTTAGTGTCATAACTGATACCATTACATTTTAATTAGTTGATGCAAAATTTATAACGCTAATTTCAGATTATTTTGGATGCTCATTTAATAAGAGCCAGTAAAGCCCTAATTCTTTTACGGCGATAACAAATTTATCAAAATCTACCGGTTTAACTATGTAGCTATTTACGCCAAGGCTGTAACTTTGAACTATATCATTTTCTTCTTTAGAAGAAGTTAATACTACCACGGGAATCATTTTAGTAAAATCGTTACTTTTAATTGCCTTTAGCACTTCAAGTCCGTTAACTTTTGGTAGATTAAGATCAAGCAATATCAATTTAGGGCGGGCTTTAATCTCCCTTCCCTCAAACTTACCTTTTGCAAAAATAAAATCGAGCGCTTCTTCGCCGTCTTCAACCACAAGCATATTGTTTGTAAGTTTGTTTTTTTTAAGGGCACGAACAGCAAGCTCTGCATCATTAGGATTGTCCTCAACTAATAATATTTCAACCTGGTTCAAGTTCTCCATTGAATTTCCATTTTTGTTGTTTCTAATATATTGAATAAAAATTTAATTGCAAAAATATCAAATCACATCAGCGGGTGTTGTAAAATTACCGCTGGCATTTTTTGGCAGAGAAAAATAAAACTTCGCTCCATTGTTCAATTCTCCATCAGCCCACACTCTACCGTTATGGCGATGAATTATCCTTTGCACAATTGCCAGCCCAACACCGGTTCCCTCAAATTCTTCAACTTTATGCAAACGTTGAAAAGCTGTAAACAATTTATTCTTATATTTTGGGTCGAATCCCGCGCCGTAATCTTTTATAAAATAAATAGACTCTAATTCGTCTTCTAAATAACCAATTTCAATCTTTTTTATTTTTGATTTTGAACTGTATTTTAATCCATTATTGATCAAATTGCTCCAAACTTGTTTTATTAATACGGTATCAACAAAAGCGTTGGGAATGTCGGACACGATAAAACTAAAACTTTTCTTTTCTTTTTCGGAAGCTGTTTCATCAAAAACCGCGTTAACCATTTTTTTCATGTCAATATCAACAAGATTCATTTCGGTTCGTGAGAGTCGGGAAAGATTTAGTAAATCTGAGATTAATTGATCCATCTTTATCGTGTTCTTTTGGATCACATTT
>MNYQ01000154.1 GCA_001873185.1 Ignavibacteria bacterium CG2_30_36_16
GATTAAATGGATTTGGGTAAACTCCTATTTCTGCGCCTTCATCAAGTTTACTATTATTCTTTTCTTCTACAGAAACCGGGGTTAATAATGCAAATCCGTCAATATTAAAATAAGTTTGATCCAAATAAATTATAGTATCTCTATTAATCCAATCTAATTCATACTTTTTACCCTCATACTCGCATCTTGTATAACGGTAAGTTTTATTTTCCTTTAATTTATAAACATAAATAGCGCCGCCGTTATTTGTTAGTAGAGTACAAAAAAATGCTAAATCATCATCTTCAGAGTCCCATTTCATGTATTTAAAAGCCAGCCCACTGCCCAAACATGGGTTTGGATCATCTGTTAATATATTGAAAACTATAGTCGTCGAATCTGTTTTTTTGTTATATAGATAGAGTTTTGGATAAAGTTCATCGGTACTATAGATAAGGATGTTTTTAGTTTTATTATAAGAATAATTAGATATTCGGGGATATTCTGGTAAATTTATTAAAGTATCTATCTTTCCTGAATAGAGATAATATTCTAATATTTTACTTTGATTATCCCATCTAAAGATTACTGTGGAATCATTGCTCCAATGAATAAAATAATCCTCAAATGCCGGCATATTTATTTTATGGAATGTACTATCAGATAATTTAAACGCAGTGTATTTAAGTTCTGCCGGTTGAAACAATAAAAAAGAATCATTCGGTGAAAAAAGAAATCCATAAGTAATATATGTTCCCCCTTTGTTTTCGTTTGTATAAGGCGGATAAAATAGAACATAACTTGTATCTTTATCGTGGTCATGCAGTATTACACTGCCGCCGCTGAAATGAACTGATTTATGGCTTTTATTTGCAAAAACCGGTGGCGAATAAAAATAGGAAGTAGTATCTATTTTTTGAGAAATAAGGTTTTTTTTGATGAAGTAATAAGTAAATACATCTCTATAATATACTTCCTGAGCAAACTTATCTATATTGAACTTGTCTGCTGGAATATGATTTATATGAAATGCTTGCGAAAATATATTGTTAGGTAAAATAATAAATGAGATAAAAAAGGGTAATAATAATTTTTTCATTTCATCGCCTCCTTTGGGAAAACGTTTTTGACGATTAAAAGCATTATTGCATATTTGGGTTCATCATTAATTACAAATGCTTTGTTATTGTTAGCTATAGAAAAACATGGAGATATACTTAGCGGCATTATCAGTGTCGTTGGCAGCGGAAAGAGAAGCGCCCCGGAATATCCGTTCGTTTTAATTAGAAAACCATTATACATAATCATACTACCCCGGTACGTTCGTTAAATGAAATTCAATTTTTCTTTGGTTAGAACTTACTGCAGGCACAGGTTAAAATCAACACGTGAAAATTTCTTTTCTAAGAAAACTGTTTGCTTATTAGGCTTCTTTAAAATTTGTTTCATGTGTCAAAACATTTCAAAAAAAAGGCACAGAAGAAAACATTCATGTGCCTTTATAAAAAACAGGAAGAGAGATTACATTACAAGCGCCATAATAGCTTTTTGTACGTGCAGACGATTTTCCGCTTCGTCAAAAATTACCGAGTTTGGCGAGTCGCAAACTTCGTTTGTTACTTCGTCGCCTCTATGCGCAGGCAGACAGTGCATGAACAAGTAATCATCTTTTGCATGTTTAACAAGTTCTTCGTTAACCTGGAACTTCATAAACTTTTTCTTACGGTCGGCTGCTTCGGCTTCCTGTCCCATTGACGCCCAAACATCTGTATAAACTACATCTGCATCTTTCACTGCGGCAATCGGATCGGTCATAATTTCAACTTTGCTTCCCATGTATGCCGCGTTTCTCTTTGCGTTCTTTACAATCTCTTCATCAGGGGTGTAACCCGAAGGGGAAGCAATTACTACATCCATACCAACTTTGCTGCAGCCGTGCAGTAAGCTGTGTGCCATGTTATTGCCGTCGCCAATGTAAACGAGTTTCTGTCCCTTTAGTACTCTTTTCTTTTCAAGAATAGTAAACAAATCGGTTAAAACCTGGCAGGGATGCAGAAGATCTGTTAAGCCGTTAATGATGGGGATTGAACCGAAACGAGCAAGATCAATTACATCCTGATGGCTGAATGTACGGATCATAATTCCGCTTAAATAGCGGGAAAGCACTTTAGCTGTATCGGCAATAGATTCGCCCCGTTTAAGCTGAAGATCATTCGGACCAAAATACAAGCCGATGCCGCCGAGCTGGTAAATACCCACTTCAAACGAAACTCTTGTTCTTGTAGAAGGTTTTGCGAAAATCATTCCGAGAGTTTTTCCTTCAAGTAATTTGTGCGGTTTGCCGGTATATAATTCTTCTTTTAAAGTCTTACTCACTTCAAATATCTGGTAAATTTCTTCTACCGTCAAATCGTTTATCGATATAAGGCTTTTGCCTTTCATGTTAACTGCCATATTATTCTCCGTTAATTATTATTAAACTTTAAGCCGCAACTATTTTTGTACACATTCCTTTTTTGCCGATGGATGAGGCATCGGTTATAATTGTTTCTTTACCGCCGCCTCGCACAAAATCAATTGCGGCAAGTACTTTTGGACCCATACTACCGGCTGCAAACTCGCCTGCGTCAAAATATTTTTGAGCCTCAGCAACGCTTACAATATCAAGCGCCTGCTGGTTAGGTTTGTTAAAATTAATATAAACTTTTGGAACGTCGGTTAAAATAAAAAACGCATCGGCGCCTATTTCGCGGGCAAGAAGCGCTGAGGCGCTGTCCTTATCTATTACTGCATCAACTCCTTGTAACATTTTGTTTTTATCGCGGTAAACAGGAATTCCGCCGCCGCCTGAAGCAATTACTATGTTGCCTTTTTTGACGAGATCTTTTACAACTTTTTGATTTAAAATATCTATCGGTTTTGGCGAAGCAACTACTCTGCGCCAGCCCCGTTTGCGGGGGTCTTCTTTAAATATCCAGTTATTTGCGCGGGCAAGGAGGTTGGCTTCTTCTTTAAGATAAAAAGCGCCTACCGGTTTGGTGGGTAACTTAAAAGCGGGATCGTTTTCGTCAACTAAAACCTGCGTTACAAGTGTAACTACATTTTTTCTTATTTTGTTCGCGACGAGTAAATTTTTCATCTGCCTTTCAATCATATAACCGATTCCGCCCTGCGAATCTGCCACGCAAATATCCAGCGGCATTTTGGGAATTTTATATTGATTGTAGCCTGCTTCATTTCGTAGTAAAATGTTGCCGACCTGCGGTCCATTGCCATGCGTAATAACGATGTTGTAGTCCTCAGAGAGTAGTTCGAGCAGATTTAAGCAAGTCTCGTAAGTATTTTTTTCCTGCTGCTGTATTGTCCCGATCTCATTTCCGCGGAGCAGTGCATTGCCTCCGAAAGCAACAACAGCCAACTTTTTCATTGAGATACCTTTATTTAAGAACTTTGTTTTTTATCCGTTAGCTAACGGACTAAAATTTGCACGTCAAACTTAAGGAAAGTTTAATGAACTAAAAAATTCTTATCAAAAGTTAGAAGTCAGGCGTTCATCTAATTAAGTTACCTTAGGCAAAATTCTGAAACTATATTGTAAATCGAAGCGAAGCTTCGATAAAATATCAGTTTTTTACGAAGCTGCCGCTTCGTGTTACAAATTTTGCGTGAGATGTGTAATTAACTAATTCCTCTCAAATGAAAATATTCAACTTCATCCTTCTGTTCCTTGCAACTCAAAACAGAATATATTGTGCCTTACTTATGGTATTATTATCTTGCGCACCAAAAATTATTCCAATGCAAAAATGTATACAAGTAATATAGTCCCCGTTGAAGATGTATTAGTCCGCCAGGAAATTTTTGATGTGCAGTTTTCATGCGATCTCCAAATGTGCAAAGGCGCTTGCTGTACTTTAAAAAGCGACCTGGGCGCACCATTAAAAAAAGAAGAGGTTGAGAAAATAACCGGAATATTAAACGATATTCTTCCGTATCTTCCGGAGGAACATCAAAACGAAATAAATTCCAATGGTTTTTATGAAGAAAAAATCGGCGAATTGTTAACGCGAAGTATAAATAGCGCCGACTGCGTTTTTGTTACTTACGACGGCGATATTGCCAAATGCGGTATTGAGAAAGCTTTTTTTGACGGCAAGATTGATTTTAGAAAACCGATCTCCTGCCATCTTTTCCCGATAAGAGTCTCCAATTTTGGCGGCGAGGTTTTACGTTACGAAAGCATCAGAGAGTGCGAACCGGCATTGAAAAAAGGCGAGGAAGATAATATCGCCATTTCGGAATTTTGCAAAGATTCTTTAATCAGAAAATATGGAAAAAATTGGTACACAAATTTTATAGAAGCGCCCGGTAAATAGTTTATGTTATCATTACATCAAAAATTATCACAACAACAAAGGCTGTCACCACAGCAGATCCAGTATCAAAAACTGCTTCAGTTAAATACCATGGCGCTCGAACAGCGTATAAAAAACGAGCTTGAGATAAATCCGGTTCTCGAAGAGATAATGGACGAAGAGATAGATGTTTCGATGGATCAAATTGAAAAGGATAAAGACAGCTCTTCCGATGATGATGTAAAGAGCGAAGCGGATGATTATGAAAATAACGAGTTCGAACTTGAAGATTATATGAACGACTCGGAAATGGATTATGATTTTGAGAGAACGAACCGGAGCAAAAATGATGAGCCTTACCAGCCGCTTGCACATTCGAGAGAAAGCTTAAGCGAACGGCTGCTCGAACAACTTCGAATGCTTGAACTCGATGATGATATTTTTCGGCTCGGTGAAGAAATAATTGGCAACCTTGATCAGGATGGTTATCTGCAGCGCGAGCTTTCGACAATTGTTGAAGAACTTAGAATGTTTGAACACCTCAACGTAACAGATGTGCAAGCAGAAAAAATTCTTAAAAAAATTCAACGGTTTGAACCGATAGGAATTGCCGCCCGTTCTTTGCAGGAGTGTCTTTTAATTCAACTTCACAATAATGATTTCGACTCATATTACAAATACTTAGCCGAACAACTTTTGACTATTCATTTTGATGATTTTACAAAGAAACGATACGAAGCAATAAAACAAAAAATGAATTTGACGGACGATAGCTTAAAAGCGGTTATCGAACTTATACAGCATTTAAATCCAAAACCGGGCGAGGGCAATATTGAATCGGCAGAATTAAATCAAATCACTCCCGATTTTGTGTTAGAAAAGGTGGAGAATAATTTTATTATTACTTTAAACGACCGCTCAATGCCCTCGGTAACTATTAGCAGAACTTATCTCGAAATGTTCAACATTAATAAACGGGCGAAGAAGAATAACAGAGATAAAAATACTTACAAATTTTTGCGCGAAAAATTCGAATCTGCAAAGTGGTTTATTGCATGTATTCAACAGCGGAGAGAAACGCTGATGAAGATTATGCAGGCAATACTTGAGAAGCAATGGCAGTTTTTTGAAAGAGGACCGAAGTTTTTACGTCCGATGATTTACAAAGATATTGCTGAAGAAATTATGATGGACATATCCACAATCAGCCGTGTGGTTAACGGTAAATATGTTCAAAGCCCAATGGGCGTTCACGAATTAAAATATTTTTTTAGCGAGGGACTTGGCACCGACCAGGGTGAGGAAGTTTCGAATAAGCATATCAAAGAAAGATTAAAAGAACTCATTGAAGCCGAGGACAAACAATCGCCTTTAAGTGATGATAAATTAGCCGATATTTTAATCGGGGAAGGTATTCACATTGCCCGCAGAACGGTTGCGAAATATAGGGAACAATTAAAACTCCCTATTGCAAGGCTGCGCCGAGAACTATGATTGATGCTGCCATTGATGTTTTTATAATCGTTCTGTTATTTGCCGCTTTCGGTTTGTTGCATTCCTTTCTCGCTTCTTTAAAGGTTAAACAATATTTACATAAATGGCTTGGACGACATATTGCGTTCTATCGTTTAACATATAATGTAATTAGTATTGTTCTTTTGTTAATACTTCTCGAACTGGCGCCGCATCCTGATATTCAACTTTACAATTTGCCGGTGCCGTTTGATATTATAATTCTTGTGCCGCAGCTATTATCTCTTGCGGGAATATTTTGGACGTTGAAATATTTCTGCGCTAGAGAGTTCCTTGGTATCAATCAAATAATACGGTGGTTCAATAACGAGTACGACAAAAAAGAATTGGACGAACATTTAACATTAAGAATCGGAGGACCGTATAAATACACCCGGCATCCGATTTATTTTTTTTCAATAACACTTTTGCTTTTTAGAGCAGAAATGAATTTGTATTATCTTGTTTTTTTATTTTGTATAGCAGCGTATTTTGTTATTGGCTCTTATTATGAAGAAAAAAAATTAGTTAAGCAGTTTGGAGAAGTTTATAAAAATTATCAGAATAGAGTGCCAAGAATTTTCCCTTGGAAAATATTTAAAATATGAAGTAGAATTATGTTCGACAACTAACGGACATCCATTCATGTTTTTTAATCTTTTAGTTTGCGAATATTCTGGCATATTAAAAGGATTTAAGCGTTAAAGTGTCAACAGCTATCTTCAAACTTCTAAACGATAACACGTTATTTAAAGAATGAAAAAATCATTATTAATATTTTTCGCTGTGTTCCTATTCGCATCTGTTTTATCTGCTCAGGATACAGTTGTTGCAAAAGTTGGCGGCAGCGTAGTAACAGCAGGCGAATTGAAGGAACGTTTTCACCTAACTCCGCAGGTATACAAAAAGCAGATGGATACGGCTTTAAAAAGAAGGGAACTGCTCTATTCTATAATTGCAGAAAAACTTTGGGCGCTAGAAGCAGAAAATCAAAAACTCGATAGTTCATCGGCAATGCAATCGACTTTTAAGCAAATTGAAAAAATGTTTGTCCGGGATGCGCTGTACAAAGCCGAAATAACCGATAAAATTGTTATTAGTGAAGAAGAATTGACTAAAGAAATGGAGAATTACTTCACTTCGCTTTCTTTATATTTTCTATTCGAGTCCGATTCAGCTGCAAGCAATGGATTTTATGAAAAGTTAAATTCCGGCATTTCTGTTTTTTCAATACTAACTCCGGGTGAATTTGAAGCTCCTATGATTGAAGTAAACTACGGCGATATGAAACCCGACCTCGAAGAGAAACTTTTTTCATTAGAAGAAAATGGATTTACTCGACCTATCAAATCGGGTGGCGGGTGGATTATCTTTTACCTCGCAAAGCGGAATCAAAAATCATTCACTTCGGAGGATGTAAATTCTTCATTAAAAAAAGTTGAGAAATTTCTAAGACAAAAGAAGGAACAAAAAAAACTTAATGAATTTATGAAAAGTTTTTTTTCGGGAAAAAAGATTACCACCAACGGGGAATTGTTCTGGAGCATGACCGGTCAGATAGCCCGTCAATTACAGAAGAAAAAACCAAAGCAGCAAAATGACAGTGTGGTTGTCCGTTTTGATGCTTTAGATTATGAGCAAGCGGCTGCTAACCTTGGCAGCGACACACTCAAGATGCCCTTCGTTATTGATGAAACTTATCCACTTCTTGTCGATGAATTTCTGCGGACAATAACTTTCGAAGGTTTTGGCGCCAACAAAACTGATATAAATTCAATTTCATATTTACTAAACGCAAAAGTAAAAACAATCATCGAAAACGAACAGATAGCAAGGGAAGCCTATAACCGCGGTTATCAAAATTTAGCTGATGTTAAAAGATCAATTGCAATGTGGCGGGATAACTATCTTGCAAGGTTACTCAAGTATCAAATCATTTCATCGATTACTACTACAGAAGACGAAGTACGCGATTATTACTTTGCACTAAACAATGGAAAGCAGCTGCCGGTTCCCGAAGCAAATATTATTGAAGTTTTAACAGACAGTCTCGAAGTTGTTGAACTCGTTTTGGATAAGTTAAACAATGGCGCAGACTTCCGCGCTCTAGCAATGCAGCATACAAAAAGATTATGGGTAAAAAAGAACAACGGCGAGTTTGGCTTCTTCCCGATTAATTTATATGGCGAGATTGGAAAAGCTGCGGCACAAATGGAGATTGGCGAAGTGTACGGTCCGCTTAAAGTAGATGATAGTTATTCCATCTTTAAACTGATTGATAGAAAGGAAGCACCAACAAGCGCCGAAGTTCCGTTTGAAGAAGTCAAAGATAAACTTTATGAAGAAGTACGAATAAAAAAACTTGCGCAAAAATTTATAGATTATACGGTTGAACTTGCAAATAAATACGGAGTTGATGTTAATCAGCAGGCTGTAAATAATATTTTGTTAAAAGATTACCAAATGTTAGTGTATCGTTATATGGGTTTCGGAGGAAGACTTCTTGCTGTGCCTTTAACTATTCCATTTACAGAGTGGGTAACTCCATGGCTCGAACAGAAGAAAGAAAATCCATAGAGCGGCAAGCCGCAAGTAAAAATGTACAATGTACAATGTAAAATTGTAAACACATAAAATCTTTTGACACAAAAAATCCGTTGGCTAACGGATATTCGCTCAACCCAATTGTTTGGTCTGCTTGTGCGGCTTCGCGGAAGTTTGGTTAGGCAATGGGCATCTCTAAAAACAAAGTGTCATTGCGAATGAGTCCTCGAATGAAGCAATCTCGGTGTAGAATTTTGAGATTTTAGAGATGCCATAATGTAATTGGCAAAAGAGTAGTTGAGGATACTCTAAGAATAGTTGGAACTGGGAATCCAAATCCAATCTGATGACTTAAAAATTTGTAAATTAGCTTTAGAATATTTCAAACATTTGTAATTGAAGAATGATTTTAATTTATTGGATTAAGTTTAGTGAAGGAAAATTAAATGGAACAATTTAAAGCCACAACAATTATTGGAATTGTACATAACGGAAAAGCTGCGCTTGGAGGCGATGGGCAGGTTTCGCTTGGTAATACGGTAGTGAAACATAATGCAAAAAAAATTAGAGTTATTGCTAACGGTAAAGTTCTCTGCGGATTTGCAGGCGCCTCTGCGGATGCATTTACCTTAATGGAACGCTTCGAAGATAAATTAGAGCAATACCGGGGCAATGTCTCCCGTGCCGCTGTCGAGCTAGCAAAAGATTGGCGTTCGGATAAATACCTCCGCCGTCTTGAAGCGATGCTTGCTATAATAACGGAAGACAACGCTATGGTAATATCCGGCAATGGAGATGTTATTGAACCGGATGACCAGATTGTAGCGATAGGCTCCGGCGGGATGTATGCGCTGGCAGCAGCCAAGATGTTAAAAAAGTATAGCGATCTTTCAGCGGAAGAAATAGTTAGGGAATCGCTGATGACAGCTTCCCAAATTTGTATTTACACCAACGACAAAATTAGCGTTGAAGTTATAGAAAAATAAAAACGGGAAAAAAATGACACGTATAATGAAGGAATTTACACCTACACAAATTGTTAAAGAATTAGATAATTTTATTATCGGGCAAACAGATGCTAAAAGGGCTGTTGCAATTGCGTTGCGTAATAGATGGCGCAGGCAGCAGGTAACGAATGAACTTCGCGAAGAAATTATGCCGAACAACATAATCTTAATTGGACCTACCGGCGTGGGTAAAACAGAAATTGCACGCCGTCTCGCAAAACTTGCCGAGGCGCCGTTCATAAAAGTAGAAGCTTCTAAATTTACAGAGGTTGGTTATGTTGGGCGGGATGTTGAGTCGATGATACGTGATCTTACCGATTATGCAGTTAATATGGTAAAAGCTGAAAGAACCGAAGAAGTTAAAAATAAAGCCGATGAGATGGCTGAAGATAAAATACTTGATATTTTAATTCCGCCAGTTAAAAACACAGTTGCAAATTCGAAGCAGGCAGGCGAACAGCAGCCGAACCATGAAAACGAGGCGTATCAAAATCAGAAGACAAGAGAATGGATGAAGTCAAAATTAAAACGGGGCGAACTTAATGATAAGATGATTGAGTTTGATGCTCAGGCTTCACCGGCAATAGGTATGCAAATTCTCGGACCTCTCGGTATGGATGATATGGGAATTAACCTTCAGGATATGCTTGGCAGTATTATGCCGAAGAAGAATAAAAAACGAAAAACATCTATATCAGATGCCCGACAGATTATTGCAAACGAAGAAGCGCAAAAACTTATTGATATGGAAGCAGTGCAGAAAGAGGCAATTCTACGGGTTGAACAATCGGGTATTATTTTTATTGACGAGATTGATAAAGTTGCAGGATCGGGTAAATCTCAGGGTCCCGATGTAAGCCGCGAAGGCGTTCAGCGTGATCTTCTTCCAATTGTTGAAGGTTCAAACGTTAATACAAAATATGGAGTTGTTCATACTGATCATATTTTGTTCATTGCCGCCGGCGCTTTTCATGTTGCAAAGCCATCCGATTTAATTCCGGAACTTCAAGGTCGTTTTCCTATTCGTGTTGAACTAAAAAGTTTGACCGAGGAAGATTTTATAAAAATCTTAACAACGCCTCAAAATGCACTGCTTAAGCAATACGCAGCACTTCTCGAAACAGAGGGTGTCAATCTGCAATTTACAAAAGACGGAATAAGAGCAATCGCAAAAATTGCCACCGAAGTAAATGACCAGGTAGAAAATATTGGTGCTAGAAGGCTTCATACTATTTTAACCACTCTTCTCGATGAAACATTGTTTGATGTCCCCGACAAAATGCCTGCGGCAAAAGTTGTAGTTAACGGAAAGATGGTTGAGGATAAACTTAATAAAATAGTTAAGAACCGTGATTTGAGTAAGTTTATTCTTTAATGAAATCCCGGCTTCATTCGGTACCCAAATAGACATCCTTTTTAAAATGGGCTAAAGTTCGGGCGTTTTTATTTCCCCATCACACTTCGGCGGGATGGGCTGAGGATTTTCACACAGCCTCTGAAGGTTGGGGCAATTATTGTCATTTCTTTTCGGGTGTGAATGAGGGAAACGCACGATGTTTAATGAGGCTTGACTTTACCATAAAGGCATTCGACGTGAACTAATCAACATAGGCTCTTAAAGAATCGCTATTAATAATCTAAATGAATTCCGTTAGGAATGAACCTGTTTGTAGCAATAACAACACAAAAGAATCAGAGTTTCGTTAGGAACGACCTGTTTATAGAACCGTCGGAATAACTACGAGGATGTTTAGTTTAATAGCGTAAATTATTTCCGAAAATGCTGCCGCCGATATGAAAGCTGGTATAATGCATGATTGTATAGTTGCATTCATTCATGCATTCAAACAACTATGCAACCGTGCTTATGTATTTTGCCTGCCCCGACTAATCGGTGGTTGGCGGCTA
>MNYQ01000207.1 GCA_001873185.1 Ignavibacteria bacterium CG2_30_36_16
GACACAATAATAGTCTTTTTAAAAAATTAAAGCAATTGTACTGATTGATAAATTGTAATTTCCAAGATGAAAAGAATGTCATTATTTCTTAAAATTATTAGCAATTAAGCAATAAGCTTTTTCATAAACTCTCTAGCAGTCATAAGTTCTGCTTTAAAGATAGCATCTTTAATTTCTTTCGTTCTGCTTGCAACAAATAATTGAGAAGATAATCCTTCAAATTTATTTTCCAAATCTTCCATCGTCATCGGCTCTCTCGGATCGCCTTTCGGATATTCGAGATATTCGGAAAACTCTTTTCCATTTTTTGTCCGCACTACGACCTTTGACGGCTGCTTTGCAGGGAACATCTTCTCAAATTCTTCCGAAGCAACGCCTTTAATTTTATCAATCACTTCCCATATTCTGGGATCTTTTAATTTTTCCTCAGAGAATGAAGCAGTAGTTATTTTATGATCGACCAACGCAGCGGCGATACAATATGGAAGCGAATGATCTGCTGTTTCTCTCGATTCGGGACGATACTTATGCGGATCAAACAAAATATCGCAGGCACGCGCAATTGTTGTAACCGTTACCTGTTCAATTTGATCATAACTTATTTTATTTTCGGTAACAACTTTTAGAGCAGCGCTTATGTGTGTGTGAGTCAACGCCTCTGTAGGAAAGGCTTTCATCGAACACTCAAGAATTTTAAAACTCTTTCCAAGATTGCCAATAAGTTTAGATAAATCCCATTCCCATTCAGCAATAGATTCTCTTCCCTGCATAGGCGCCGGGCTAACTTGCTGCGTTTTTACATCCCAACCGAAGAAGCAATCCATAAAACCTTCTTTCCCTTCAAATATTGCTTCTGTGCCGGTATATCCTTTTTGTGCCATCAACGCTGCAAACACACCAGCCTGCACAGCCATCGGGTCAACCGTGTTTTTCATCATCGTAAGTTTGCCCGCAGTAGGGCAGCCGATTGTGTGATTATGACTTCCGGAAATACCAATTGCATTTACCATCTGGTCAACAGTTAAATTTAATATTTTACCGGCGGCGATCGGAGATACAAACTGGGTTAAAGTTGCGTGATGCCATTTGCGTTCGCGTACGCCCGGCACTGCAAACTCGCATAAACGTTGTTCAAATTCGTATGCAAGCACAATCGCAACTATTACATCTTCCATTGAAGCGCCAACCATTTCACCAACAGAAAGAGCGGCAGGGATAATATCAGATGGATGGGATGGATCTTCTTTCCAATAAATGTCATTAAAATCGAGCGCTCGAATCATCAGTGAATTTATAAGTGTTGCATTAACTGCCGGAATCTTATCGCCGAAACCAAACAATGTTGCTTCTTTTTTACCCCCCATATTAGTGTAAATATCACGGAGAATGTTAACATCTTTTGTATGATATCCGCCGAAGGCGCACCCAACCGAATCATACAAGTATCTTTTCACTTCATGAACAACTTCGATCGGTAAATCGGAATATTTTAGATTAACTGCAAATTCAGAAATTTGTCTTGATATTGATTTTTTCATAAAAGTATTGCCTATTTAAATTTTATTTTATTGAAGATAATGATTAACGCGATAGAAAATATAGAATTAATTTTCACAAATTCTTCTTCACCCAGCTTTCCAATCCTTCAACCACAATTAATTCCTGCGCAGCTTCGCCTACCGGGTCAATTTTATATTTTTCATTTTCAAAAATAATAAAGGAATTAGCAAAGTTTATTAAAATATTTTTCCCTGTTTTAACTGTTAATTTATATTTGCCATATTTTTCTTTTAGTTTGATGATGAGTTTAGGGCATTCAATTGTGAGATAACCGTTGTTCAATGCATTTCGTTTGAACGTCTCACTAAATGACCCTGCGATAACTAAGCGGATACCTCTATATTTTAATGCTGTGGCGGCTTGTTCGCGCGAACTTCCGGTTCCAAAATTAAAACCGCCTGCAAGTATGTCGCCTTCTTTAACGAGATTGGTAAATTCAATGTCGTAGTTTTCCATCACAACTTCCGCCTGTTGTGCTGGCGTAAAATCATCAATGTATGTGTATTTGCCCGGATAAATTCCATCAGTGTTTAAATTGTCATGGTAGCAGAAGATTAATTCACCTTCTATTTTCTCCTGAAAGCCATCGATAATTTTTACTTTTACTTCGAAGGTTTCAATTTTTTCATTTGTTTTTATTTCATGAATAACTTTAGAATCTTTAATATTAAAAGGTGACTTAATTTTACCTTCAATAGCTGAAGCCGCAACAACAGCAGGGGAAGCAAGATATGCGGACGCTTCACGCGAACCCATTCTTCCTTTAAAATTTCTATTTGTCGCAGAAATGCCGACTTCGCCATCTTCGAGCAATCCAGTTCCAAGACCAATACATGGTCCGCAGCCGGGTGGTAGGGGAATTGCTCCGGCTTCTAATAATGTTTGCCAGTCTCCCCGTTTTTCAGATTCAGCCTGCACCTCACTTGAAGCGGCTGCAATATAAAACTCAACACCATCGGCAACTTTATTACCTTTAACAATCTTAGCTGCTTCAGCGATGTCATCAACACGGCTGTTAACGCATGAGACAAGATATGCTTTATTAATTTTTATATCGATTAATTGTGAAACCGGATTTATAATTTTAACCGTGTTTGGTCCCGAAACAAATGGCTGAATAGATGATAAATCAATCGTTAACTCTTTAACATAAAAAGCATCCTCGTCAGCCCTGGAAATATTTGCGGTAAGTTTTTTAATTGTATCTTCATTAATTCTTGGGTGTTTACCATTTCTATCCTTGTCTGATGGTACGCCTTCGAGTCCGCGTTTAATGATAAATTTATCTCTCGCTTTAAGCCAGTTAATTGTTATTTCATCAATCGGAAAAACTCCGGCAAGCGCGCCCCATTCGGTTGTCATGTTTGCGATAGTAAGTCTTTCATCAACAGAAAGATGATTGATGCCGACTCCGCTAAATTCAATTGCATGGTTTAAAACTTCATCGTTATTAAAAATTCCACAGAGCGCTATTATCACATCTTTGCCGGTAACGCCGGTTTGAAGCTCACCATTCAAGACAACTTTTGCAATTGGCGGAACCTGCCACCATGTTCGCCCTGTTGCCCAAATAGCTGCGGCATCTGTACGCACTATCGGAGTGCCGAGACAACCGAGGCCGCCATACATGTTCGAATGACTGTCGGAAGCAACTGCCATTGTACCTGGGAAAGCATAACCCTCTTCACACATTATTTGATGCCCGATACCGCGTCCTGCCGGATAAAAATCGGCGCCCATTGATTTTGAGAAAGCCTCAATCTTTTGATATTTCTCAATATTTTTTTCACTTTTATCCTGGACGTTATGATCGAGAGTATGAACAACCTGCTGCGGATTTGCAAGCTTAGCTGCACCAATACTTTTGAATTTCGAAATAACAGCGCCGGTGTTATCGTGCGTCATCACATAAGCGGGACGGATGGATAGATAGTCTCCAGCGTGAACTTCTTGAGAAGCATCTAAACCAACGGCATACTTTTGCGCGATTTTTTCTATTAGTGTTTGGGGCATGATAATTCCTTAGTTTTTTAAAGAGTCAAATATCAATCATCAGTGGTTATAGAATTTCTTGATCGAAATATGAAGTGTGACAGTTTCACGAATAATCCATATAACTCCTCATCAAATTCTTGTATTAAATATTTTTCTAATTATCCTAATTCTCGTTCTATTTCAAATTACTTATCGAGTTCGACTCATCATTTCCTAAACACTTATCTTCGTTTAATGCATCGAAGCAAACTGAAAGAAGATAAATGTAAAAAAAGAAACTGTTTGCTCATCAATTAAGCTTTCAATAAACATTTAGCATCTTTTATCACGGATTTTGATTTTTAATGAATTACGCTTTAAACGGCTCAAAGCTAACAAAATCTGCATGGTGAATAATAATAGCTTCAACGCTTCGTGTTCCCAAGTCTCCTTCTTTTGAGTGGTAAGCGATGCAATGCAAAACTTCCGGTGGAAGATTGAAACGATCGGCAATAGCTACACCGCTGAATGGGTGGCGTAAAAGTTTTCCCGCTTTACTTACCGTTAACTTACCGTCAACTTTATCATACTCGAATAATTTTCCAATGTCAATTAAGATTGCGCCTGCAATTAAAATATCCATATCAATTTGAATTTCATCACCAAAATTTTCTTTCATCCTTTTTGCAATATCAACAGACAACTGAACTGCCGTTCGCTTATGGTTCATAAAAGTTATATGACAGTCTTTAAGCAGCAACGAAAATGGAATGGTTTGTAAATCTTTAATCGTAAGCACACTGTTTTCTATTGCGTAAATCCAGGCTTTGAGAACTTTTTCGCGAAGACTGCTATTTTCAATCAAGTTGATTTCAGGCCAAATTTCTAAAACTTTTTCATTCATTATTTTACTGTTTCGATTATTTAATTTTTATTAAGTGCAAATTATAATTGTAACTGGCAGAAAAAAGTCAAACTATATCTTTGGCTTGACATTTAGTGATTTAATGGAATTATAACTTCGCAATTATCGCATCGGTCATTTCTTGAGTCGTGCATGCGCCTTTGGAGAAGACATCCGCGCCGCCTCTTAATTTCATCATATCGTAAGTACGAACCTTTCCTTCTTCAACAACATCAGCTATCGCGATTCTTACTTTATCGGCTTTCTCTTTCTCACCAATATGGTCAAGCATCATGCACGCGCTTAAAATCATCGCAATCGGATTAACGATTGAAGGATTTAACATTTGATATTTTGGCGCCGATCCGTGAGTTGGCTCAAAGACTGATACTTCTTTGCCGATATTAGCGCTGCAGGCAAAACCAAGTCCGCCAATAAGCCCGGCAAATCCGTCGCTTATAATGTCTCCAAACATATTTTCAGCTACTATAATACCGTAATCCTCAGGATTCTTAGTAAGCCACATCATCTGTGCATCAATGTTTGTATCTAATAACTTAATGTCGGGATATTCTTTTGCAGTTTGACGGGCAATTTTCAAATACATTCCGGATGTTTCTCGAAGTACGTTTGGCTTTTCACAGACGGTAACATTTTTATATCCGAATTCTTTTGCGAATTCAAAAGCTGCTTTGAAAATTCTTTCTGTTGCTTTTTTAGTAACAATACGTGTTGAGATAGCAAGTTCTTCAGAGGGTGTATCTGCAAATATTTTCATTTTGGGATGTGTTTCTAATGCTTCACGCACGTTTTTCGGAGGATTTGTCCACTCAACACCGCCGTACATTCCTTCCGTGTTTTGACGGAAAATAACTGTGTTAACTATTGGTTCTGTAAAACCGCCCCTGCTATCTTTTCGAATAAAATTTAGAGGATTACCTTTGAACGACCGGCAAGGTCTTATGCAAATATCAAGATTAAAATGCTGACGTAATCCTACGATTGGCGAAAAATAAACGTATCCTTTGTTTTGAAGTTCGGATGCAAGTTCGCGCACTGCATCATCTTTTGGCTTACTTGTAATTGCGCCGAATAATCCAATTTTATGTTCTTGAAGTAAATCAATTGTTCTTTTTGGGAGCGCATTTCCTTCACTGCACCAAAAATCCCAGCCAATATCTGCATTTATATATTCAGCTTTAAATCCTGTAGCGTTAAGTACTCTAATTGCTTCCGGGAGAACTGTTTTTCCAATACCGTCGCCCGGCATAGATACTATTTTTCTTATCATAATAAATTCCCAAATTCTTTAAAAAATTACGATTCAAAATTAGAGATAATAAGATATGCAAGCAAGAAATAAAGGCGTAATTGGACTTATGGGCATCACTAATCCGTTAGTTAACGGACAAAATCAATTGTCATTGCGTCCCGCTTTGCGGCATTGGGAGCGAAGCAATCTTAAAATTCTACACTGGGATTGCTTCATTCGAGGACTCATTCGCAATGACACTTAGTTTTTAGAGATGCCCTTATTATAAGGAGTTTCGCCTCTTAAAAATTTGGCGGGATCCGTTAGCTAACCGATTATTCCCGGTTTTCATTAGGCTTAAAGCAAGAGTTAAAATCTTTACTTGCGATTATTTAAAAACTTTTGAATACTTTACGATAATATTATTAAATTCACTACCGGAAGTTTATTTTTTTTAATTAATGACTCACCTTACGCAAAAATTGTAGTACGAAGTCCGTTAGCTAACGGATTATCGAAGCTTCGCTTCGATTTACAATACAATTTCAGACTTCTTCGTAAGGCGAGTTAATGAGTCTGCTGGAAATAATTTGACGAATCAATTTAATAATAATCAAGGTTTGTTTTACCGTGAAAAATTAGAAGCGCTTAAATCAACTTTTACTGATTTAAATGTTGCCGGTATAGGAGCAGAGCAGTTCACTTCTTTAATAGAGTCTTTGAATACATTTATTGATGATGTTGAAAAGACCTACGGCGAATTTAAAATTATAACCGAATCTTCGTTAGATGTAATTTTTAGATTATCAATAACCGGCAAAATTATTTATATCACCCCATCATGTAAAGATATTTTCGGCTATGAAGTAGATGAACTTGCAGGGCAGTCTTTTGCAAGATTTATTTCCATTGATTCGTTAAAGGAACATTATGAAGCTCTGCGTCAGCTTTTTCGTGATAAGAAATCTATAGTTTATACATCTCAAATATTAAACAAGAATGGAAATTTTATTCCGGTAGAGATAACCGGAAAAATGATTGAACTCAATAATAAATTTGTTGGGCAGGGGAATATAAGGGATATTACTCAAAGGTTAGCCTCCGAAGAAAAGATAAAAACTTCCGAAAGTACTTTTAGAGAAATTTGGAACCGCTCATCAGACGGTATGCGCATTACAGATATTGAAGGTAAAATTGTTATGTGCAACGAAGCATACTGCCGTATGGTAGATAAAACCCAGGAAGAAATTGTGGGTAATGAAATTGCAATTGTATACAATGAAGAAACCAGAACCCACGTATTATCGAAATACATAGAAAACTTTAGGAAACGAACATTAAAAGAGAAATTTGAAACAAGTGCAGTTTTATGGAATAATAAAAAAATATTTTATGAGGTGACAAATTCATTTATTTCATTCGATAATAAAACCGGGTTACTGCTTAGCATTTTTAGGGATATTACACAACGAAAAATTTCCGAAATCGAATTACGAAAAAAAGATAATCTTCTGCAGGGAATTACAGAAGCGACAAAGGCTTTAATATCGGCTCAATCCAACGAAAAAGGTTTTTACTCCGCTTTACGGATTTTGGGAATTGCTGCGCAAGTTGATAGAGTTTACATGTATAAACATCTGGTTAATGAAGAAACAGAGGAGATGTATTTAAGCATAATGCACGAGTGGCATGCTGAAGGAATAGCCGCGCAGATTGAAAACCCTCAACTTAAACGACTCTCTTATTCCCGATTCGGAGCTTTGCGTTTTTATGAAAACTTTATCGAGGGGCATACGATTTCATCCATAATTAGTGAACTCCCTCACGAAACCCGTCAGCTTTTTATTGACGGCAGTATAATCTCAATCATTTTAGTTCCCATTATTGTTGATGATGAATATTGGGGATTTATAGGTTTTGATGATTGCCACACCAAACGAAGATGGACTGAAAACGAAGAGAGTCTTTTAATAACAATGGCAACTACACTGGGAGCGGTGATTAAAAGAAATACTCAAAGACAGGAAATTATAAAGACGAATAAAGAACTCGATCTTGCGCTTGCAAAAGCTGAAAACGCGGCAAAAGCAAAAAGTGAGTTCCTTGCTTTGATGAGTCATGAAATTCGTACACCGATGAATGGCGTTATCGGTATGACCGGTCTTCTCCTTGATACAGAGCTTACAGAAGAACAAAAAGAATTTGTTGATACAATTCGTTTAAGCGGCGATCAGCTTTTAGTTATTATTAATGATATTCTCGACTTCTCAAAAATTGAATCGGAAAAACTTGATCTTGAAAATCAGCCGTTTGATATTAGAGACTGCATCGAAGATTCGCTCGATCTGTTGGCTTCAAAAGCTGCCGAAAAAGGACTTGACTTAGCTTATCTAATAGAAAATAATACTCCCACAACAATTAATGGTGATGTAACAAGATTAAGACAAATCCTCACTAATCTTGTTTCCAACTCTGTCAAATTTACCGAAAGCGGAGAAGTGTTTATTTCTGCTTCCGCTGAAGTAAAAGAGGGTGAAGTTTATGAACTCCTGTTTTCCGTTCGTGATACCGGTATGGGTATTCCTGCTGACAGAATGGACAGACTATTCAAATCATTCAGTCAGGTAGATTCTTCAACAACAAGAACACACGGCGGCACCGGACTTGGGCTCGCGATAAGTAAACGCCTTTCAGAATTGATGGGTGGATCAATGTGGGTTGAAAGCGAGTTCGGAAAGGGAACAACATTTTTCTTTACGATTAAAGCAGAAGCTGTTGTGTCGCAATCGAAAATTTATTTAAAAGGTCAAACCCCCGAACTTAGGGGAAAGCGCGTGCTTATTGTTGATGATAATAAAACTAATAGACGAATATTAAAAGTTCAGACAAGTTCCTGGGGCATGGATCCTATTTCAACAGAATCCCCTTTTACAGCTCTCGAATTAATTAAATCGGATGAAAATTTCGATATAGCCATACTTGATTATCATATGCCATTAATGGATGGTATTACACTTGCAAAAGAAATTAGAAAAACTAAAAAAGGGATTAACCTGCCATTAATTATGCTTACTTCACTCGGTAAGAGGGAAGACAAAGAAGATCAGGATTTGGTCCGGTTCTCTGCATACTTAACAAAACCGATAAAGCAGGCTCAGCTTCATCAAGTGCTGCTAAAAAGTTTGAGCGGAAAAAAGCAGGTGCTTCATGAAAAAGAATTCAAACAAATGAGGGTTGATCAAAAACTTTCCGAAAAATATCCGCTACGCATTTTGCTTGCTGAAGATAATGCAGTGAATCAGCGTGTTGCTCTTCGAATTCTGGAGAGAATGGGTTACCGCGCCGATCTTGCAGGCAATGGAAAAGAAGCTGTTGAATCTGCCCGGACAATTCATTATGACGTTGTATTTATGGATATACTAATGCCCGAAATGGATGGTTACGAAGCAACTAAAATTATGGTTGAAGAATTTTCGGAAAATACTCGACCACGAATAATAGCCATGACCGCCAACGCAATGCAGGGTGATAAAGAAAAGTGTCTTGAAGCTGGAATGGATGATTACATCAGCAAGCCAATTCGCGTTGAAGAACTGCAAGCAAAAATTGAAAGATGGGGCAGCATAATTAATGAAGAAAAAGATGCAGTTTATTCCTCGCTAATTGAGAAAAAATCGATTCCTAATTTGATTGATGTAAATAAAATTTCTTTCTTTCAGGATCTCCAAACAGAGGAAGACATGGTTTTCTTCAATGAACTATTAGATATTTATATAGACGATCTCCCTAAAAGCCTCGCTAATATAAAAGATGCAGTTGAAAAAAATGATCCGAAGAAACTTCAATTTTATTCTCACAGATTAAAAGGGAGCAGTTTGACTCTTGGAATTGATTCTGTCTCAACTCTTTGTTTTGAAATTGAAACCGCTGCGCGCTCGGAAGCAATTGACGATAAAACAAAAAAAGATGCCGGGGAATTACTGCTCCAGTTTGAAGAGTTAATCAAGGAATTAATGCAGTTAAAAGAAAAATATTTATCAGCCGGATCTTGAAATATTTTGGGAAAAACAAGAGCTCCATATAATCGCACAATCTCTTTGACTTTAGCTGAACTTGAAAAATTCAACAAGCTAAACCTTACCTTAAAAAGTAAAACAGTTGAAAAGAAAATTACAAATAAAATTATTCGCGGCGATTTTTTCGATGTGATTGATTTTCTACCTGATAAGTTTGTTGATTTGTTATTTGTTGATCCTCCATACAACCTTAACAAAAATTTCAACCAATCAAAATTTAAGGAAATGAAATCGGCTGAGTATGAAGAATATGTTGATTCGTGGCTGAGCAAGTTAATTCGGCTTCTTAAACCAAATGCATCCGTTTATCTCTGCGGCGATTGGAAATCGTCAAATGCATTGTTTAATGCTGCCTCAAAATATTTTCTCATTCAAAACAGAATAACATGGGAAAGAGAGAAGGGAAGAGGTTCAAAAAACAATTGGAAGAATAATACGGAGGATATTTGGTTCTGCACATTGTCGAATGAATATACTTTCAACATTAATGCTGTAAAACTTAAAAGAAAAGTACTTGCCCCCTATACAGATGAAAATGGTGTGCCTAAAGACTGGCAAAGAAGCAGCGGCGAAAACTTTAGAGAAACTCATCCATCCAATATTTGGAATGATATAACGGTTCCTTTCTGGTCAATGCCTGAAAACACAGATCATCCAACCCAAAAGCCTGAAAAACTTCTTGCAAAAATTATTCTCGCAAGTTCGAACCCGGGTGATATGGTTTTCGATGCTTTTCTTGGCTGCGGAACAACAGCAGTTACAGCCAAAAAATTAAACCGTAATTATTGCGGCGTAGAAATAGATGAAGAGTTTTGTGCACTAACCCAAAAACGATTACTGATGGCTGATGAGAATAAAACTATTCAAGGATATGAAGACGGAATTTTCTGGGAAAGAAATTCATTAAACTTAGTAAAGAAAAACGGAACTGGAAAAAAAGCTTCAAAAAAAAATGATTATAACTTGCAATACGATTTTAAATTGTGAATTTTTGCATTCCAATTTTGAAATATGGGCGCCGGTTGGCAGGTAATTGCCCAACTCCGTCAGGTCCGGAAGGAAGCAGCGGTAAGTGAAAGCTTGTGCAGCCGGTTGCCCAATTTTTTAATAAATTTTAACTTTTCAATTTCCTCTCCCTCAATAAAATTTCAAGTTACGCAAAAACTCTTAAAGGTCGCTCCTATGAAGCTTGATCTGCCTGTTGAGTAGTGTAATTACAAACAGGACGCACCTACGAGGCTAAACAAGTTTGCAGCTCACAACGTACGCAGAACTTGATTTACGAAGTCCGTTAGCTAACGGAGATTATAGAAGATTTGCTTCGATTTACAATCTAATTATCTGCTTTTTGCGTAAGGCAAGTTAGCAGATTTGTTAGTTTGCGTTACGTCAGGAGC
>MNYQ01000191.1 GCA_001873185.1 Ignavibacteria bacterium CG2_30_36_16
ATTCATAATTTGAGAAAAAATTGTTTGACCTTGATTCATATTGTCGCTCCAAAATTCATATTTTCTGCGACAATATTAATTTCAAATCGATTACAATAAAAATTCTTTATAACATAGTATTTTTTAACAACTTACAGCTACTTCTAAATCAAACAGTTGGACAGTAGTGATATGCCCTAATGTAAAAAGTCAAGTAAAAAAATTTGGACAGATATCCCATCACTAAAAATTTTCAACGCAATTTATTTTTATATTTGCATCAAACTAACTTTTTATTTAACAATGAAAAAATGGCATAAAGTTACTATCGGTGTAATATCTTCGGTTATAATAATATTCTTTGCAGGCGGATATATCTTTTACAGTATGTTGTCTGCAACACTGCCGATATATGAAGGCAAATTAGAATCATCTCTCATAAAAGAAGACGTTGAAATTTATAGAGACAGCCTCGGTGTGTCATATATTTTGGCGGGGAATGAAATGGACGCGGCATTTGCAATGGGCTATGTTCATGCACAGGAACGTTTGTTTGCTATGGATTTGGCGCGCCGGGCGGGAGCAGGCAGATTAAGTGAAATATTTGGCTCGCGCACAATCCCGTTTGATAAAATGTTTCGAACTATCGGCATAAAACAAATAGTTGATGATAATATCAAAAGAACTGATCCTCACATGCTCGATATATTAAAAGCATACTCCAGAGGCGTAAATCATTATATTGATGATGCAAAAAATATTTTGCCGGTTGAATTCGATCTGCTCGGCTATAAACCTTACAAATGGCTGCCGGAGCATTCACTAATCATCGGAAGAATGCTTGCTTATGAATTGAATATTAGCTGGTGGACGGATATTTCTTTTGCGCATCTTGTGCAAAAATTCGACGAAGCAAAAGCACGCGAAATTATTCCTCAATATGATGAAAATATGCCGGTAATTATTCCGGGGCAGAGTAAAACTGTTGCGGAAATTCCACTTGATTATATTCGTACTCACAAAAACTTTAGAAATTTTATGGGGATGAACGGCACCCACATCGGATCGAATAACTGGGTTGTTAATGGTTCGAAATCGGTAAGCGGTAAACCGATTATTGCTAATGATCCACACCTTGCACTCGGCGCACCTTCTAAATGGTTTGTGGCTGTAATTAAAAGCCCTGAATGGAGCGCTGCAGGTTTTACTATTCCCGGTATTCCTCTAATTATTATTGGAAAAAATGAGAACATCGCCTGGTCAGTTACAAACATTATGCTCGATGATACTGATTTTTATAACGAACAGATTGACTCATCAGGAACTTCGTATTCCCTCAACGGAAAATGGCTTCCGTTAAAAAAGAGAAAAGAAAAAATTTCCGTTAAAGATTCCACTGATGTTGTAATTGAAATAAACTCCACTCACCGCGGTCCATTGATTGATGATATCCATCCTTACACTATCGTTTATGATGAATCAAAAATGAAACTGCAACAGATCAGTATGAATTGGCTCGGCAATGATTATAGCGATGAGTTTCAGGCATTTTACGATATAAATAACGCAAAAAACTTTGCACAGTTTAGGCAGGCGCTTAAGAGTTATAGCGTACCGGGGCAAAATTTTGTCTATGCCGATAACCAAAATAACATCGGATACGTGTTTGGCGGAAGACTGCCTGTGCGTGCAGGAAATGTTTTAAATTATATTTTTAACGGCACAACAACGTCAAACGATTGGCAAAGCATCCTGAATGTTTCCGAGCTCCCATATCTGTATAATCCGCCAACAAATTATATAGCCACAGCAAATAACAAAACTATTGAAAATTTTCCATATCCTATTTCAAACACCTGGGAGCCGCCAAGCCGGTTTGATAGGATTACAGAATTATTAAATGCAAAACAGAAACATTCGGTTAATGATTTCAAACTTTATCAAAATGATTTTATTTCACCTTATGCACGCAGTTTAACCCCGCATATATTAAATGCGTTTATAGGAATTAAAATCAAAGACAAAAACTTAAAACAATCTTTGGAGCTATTAGAAAGATGGAATTTTGAATTTGACCTGTACAGCCAGGTTCCTTCCATGTACGTGCTGTTTATAAAACATTTTATGAAAAATGTTTTTCTTGATGAAATGGGAAGCGAGCTGTTTAACGAATATATTTTCGTGGCGAATGTACCTTATAGGAAAATAATGGATTTGATGGAGCAGCCGTCAAACAGTTGGATAGATAATATTAAAACTCCAAAACATGAAACACTTGATGAGATTATCAGAAAAAGTTTTGTTGACGGTTTAACCGAGTTAGAAAAAATATTTGGTATAGACGTTAAGCAATGGCAATGGGGCAAATTGCATTCGGTTACTTTTAAACATCCGTTCAGCGGGCAATCATCTTTGATTGATGATTTTATCAATATAGGTCCTTTCAGCATTGGCGGGGACGGCACAACATTGTTTAATACAGAGTATCCTTTTAACAAATCAGTAGAAGGAGTTCCAATTCTTGAGCATGAACAGTTCGAGTGCACTTTGGGACCATCTATGAGGTTCATTTATGATTTCTCCGAGCCGGATAAATTTTATTTTATACTTCCTACAGGGCAGTCAGGCAACGTGATGAGCGAACATTATAGAGATATGACAGAAGGATGGATTAAAGGAAATTATGCGGTTGTAAATACAAATGGAAATGTAATTCGTTCAGGCGGGATGAAAAAAATGGTAATAAAAAAGAGGGAGTAAGATAGGAAGAGAGAAAGAGTATTGAACAGAAGTTTTGAATAACAGATAAAATTCTTCTCAATCTTAAATTGCACGCCTCAATATTCTTTCATTGAGCATTGTACATTGTACATTGTTAGTTGTACATTTTTTTATAAATTTGTTTTCAAAAATAATTGGCGTATATGAAAGTAATTGAACACATTGTAAATGCAAAAAATCCATTAATCAGTTTCGAACTAATTCCTCCTAAAAGAGGTGGAGATATAAAAAGTTTACTTGCCGTACTTGACGAGATAATTAAATACAATCCTCCATTCATAGATATTACAAGCCACTCCGCAGAAGTAATTTATGAAGAAACCCCTAAAGGCATAAAAAAGAAAGTTAAACGTAAACGTCCCGGCACACTTGGTATTTGTGCGCTCATTCAAAATAAATATAATATTGAAGCAGTGCCGCATATTCTTACCAAAGGATTTACACGCGAAGAAACAGAAGATTTTTTAATTGAATTAAGTTACCTCGGGATTGAAAATGTTCTGGCAATAAGAGGTGACGATAGCGGTTATGATAAACCAATACCCGAAGGACGCAGCAAGAACACTTATGCGGTTGATCTTGTAAAACAAATTGTGGATATGAACCACGGGAAGTATCTTGAAGAAGGATTGCTTGATGCGCGCGCATCAAATTTTTGTATCGGCGTAAGCGGTTATCCCGAAAAGCATTTTGAAGCGCCGAATCTAAAAACGGATATACTTCATACAAAACAAAAAATTGACCAGGGCGCAGAGTATGTGGTTACACAGATGTTTTTCGATAATAAAATTTATTTTAACTATGTTGATAAATGCCTCAAAGCCGGGATTGATGCGCCGATAATACCGGGGCTGAAAATAATAACCAACAAAGCGCAGCTTCAAACTATACCGAAGAATTTTTACATTAATATTCCCGATGAATTATCTGACGAAGTTTACGCCGCCAAACCCGAACACGTTATGAGTATCGGTGTTGAGTGGGCTACAAAACAGGTGGAAGAACTTTTAAATAAAAATGTGCCAAGTGTGCATTTTTATATTATGTTGGACAGCCGCCCGATAACTATGCTTATGAAAAGATTAAAACTTTTTTAAATATAATTAATGAAATTTGTAGACGCTTCATTTCGGCGATGAAGTAGTTATCCCAAATCGTATGATTGAATTAATTACTAAAACAAAATGAATATAAAAAACATTAAACCGAGAAAATTATTGTGGGGAGTTTCAGGCTGCGGAAGATTTGCCGAAACTTCATTCATTCCGGCAATGAGTCTTGTTCACAAAAGTAAGATAACCGCACTTTTCAGCCACGAAAAAAACAGAGCAAAATCTCTTGCGGATAAATTTGGAATAGCAAATTTTTATAACAGTTATGAGGAGTTTCTTTCCTCTGACATTGACTGTGTATATGTTTCAAGTTCTAACAATAATCATTTTGAGCAGGTAATAAAAGCTGCTAAAGCCGGCAAGCATATTCTCTGCGAAAAACCGCTCGCACTTACATCTGCACAGGCGCTTGAAATGGTTAAGGTTTGCGAGGATAACAATGTGCAGTTAGCCGTTAATTATGTTCACCGTTTTCATCCGCTTGTAGTTAAAGCGAAGGAAATTATAAAAAGCCGGATGATAGGAAAACTTGTTAACATCAATTTAAGTTTTAATGTTGATTATCCCCCCGGTGGAAATTTCAGATTTACAAAGTCGCTCAGCGGCGGCGGAGCGCTCCGCGATATTGGTACACACATGATTGATCTTTTACGCTTTTTCGGAGGTGAAATTGAAAACGTACAGGGTACTTTAGATAACATAATTTATAAAAGTGAAGTTGATGATTTTGCTGCTGCGCTTGTTAAGTTTAAGGAAAGCGGCTACGGTTATTTTAACGTTTCATTCAACAACAAAAGAGCTTTTAATCGGGTTGAAATACTCGGACATCAAGGCGCAATCAGTATCGAAAAACTTATTGCATCCAGATTTGTTCCCACAAAATTAACAATTCTATTAGAAGGCGAAGCGAAAAAAGCTTTTAGGAAAAGAGCCAACAAGCAAGTGCATCTTTTAAAATCGATTCAAGACTCATTCTTAAAAAATGAAACGCCTATGGTGACAGGCATGGATGGTTACATAAACATGCTGCACATGGAAGAACTTGAAATTTATGGTAAGTAAAAAAGAAATTGTAGAAATAGCACATCGTGTTTATAGGAATGGATTTGTTGCAGCATATGACGGAAATATTTCTGCTGCCACTAAAAGCGGCACGTTTTATATCACACGATCCGCCGTTAATAAAGGGGATGTTACTGAAGATGATATTTTAGAAATTTCCTCGGAAGGGAAAGTTGTGTCAGGGCAGGGGAAGCCTTCAACAGAAAACAAACTTCATCTTTTTATTTATAAAAACCGTCCGGATGTAAAAGCTGTCGTGCATTGCCATCCTATTTTTGCAACAGCTTTTGCCGCTGCCGGAATTGCAATTGATAAGCCTGTACTCCCCGAAGTAATACTAACGCTTGGTAAAATTCCTCTTTGTAATTATGCCACTCCTTCAACCGATGAACTTCATTTAAGTTTAAAACCTTACATTAAAAATTCATCTCTCTTTTTATTGAGCAATCATGGCGCCGTTGCCGCCGGCAAAAATTTGAAAGATGCTTATTACAAAATGGAAAAACTTGAGCACACGGCAAAAACCCTTTTTCTCGCAAAACAACTCGGCGGGGAAAGATTAATTAGCGAAGAGAAATTAAAAGAATTATACAGTATTGCCGAATCAACATACGGCATTAAGATAAGCGAAGACTAAATGAATTTGAACAATAGAAAAATTAAAATAGCATTATTCGCTGGCGGAACTTCACCCGAACGTGCAGTTTCAAAATCAACCGGCGCTGCAATATTTAATGCCTTAACCTCATTGGGATATCAAACGGTTGTCATCGATCCTGCATACGGACTAAATCAGCCGGAAAATGTAATGAAAATATTTGCAGAAGAAGATCATGCCGAAGTATCGAATAAAAATTACATCGAGGTTGTTAATTCGCATTTGCTCAATAACGTCGATTTGGTTTTTCTGGCGCTGCACGGCAGGTGGGGCGAAGACGGTACAATACAATCACTGCTCGAACTTCGCGGAATAAAATATACAGGTTCAAACGTATTATCGTCTGCTATTGCTATGGACAAAATAATGTCGAAAATTTTATTTCAGCACAACGATATAAAAACCCCCGCCTGGTTTTCTGTTGATGTTAGGCATATAAATTTGGACGCCGCAATTAAACAAATCGGGGACTCTTTCGGCTTTCCATGCGTAGTTAAACCGAATGATCAGGGTTCTACTGTTGGCTTAACAATCTGTAAAAAAGAAGAAGATGCTGAAGCAGCTATAAAACTTGCACATCATTTCTCTGAAAAAGCATTGATAGAAGAATACATTGATGGACATGAGCTTACCGTTGCTATCGTGGAGAATAAAGCACTTCCCGTTCTCGAAATAAAACCAAAGCACAACTATTACGATTACGAATGCAAATACACACACGGCATGAGTGAATATGTAGTGCCTGCAGAAATACCAACGGAAATATTTTCTTTGTTGCAGGAACAAGCGCTAAAAGCATTCAATGCTCTCGGTTGTTCGGGTTATGGACGTGTAGATTTTAGGATGGATAAAAATTTTAATTCTTATTGTCTTGAAGTAAACACATTGCCCGGAATGACATCGACAAGTTTGGTTCCGAAAATGGCAGATGCAGTAGGAATTTCTTTTGAACAGTTAGTAGAGAAGATAATTATTCTAAGCTTATAAATGGCTGCCGCTAAAAGTAAAAAAATAGTGTTCATAGTTTTTTTAGTAATATTTACAGCGGGATTGTTATTTATTCTTTTTAATGAGTCCGGTGTTGTCAAGTATGTGAAGTTAAAATCACAACTTGATTCTTTGACTATTGAAATTCAAAAAGCCGAATTAGTTAACGAGCAATTGCGGGCTGAGATCGATTCGCTAAAGAGAGGCGACCCCGCAAAAATAGAAAGAGTTGCACGCGAAAAATACGGATTAATACGGCAGGGTGAAAAAGTGTACCGGATGAAAGAAAAATAATGACGAAAAAGGAAGTTCCTAAAACACCCCTCGCAGAGCGGATACGTCCGAAAACTGTAAACGAATTTGAAGGGCAGCGCGCATTACTTGGTGAAGGCAAGCCTATCCGCTTGATGATAGAGAATGATAATTTAAGTTCATTCATTTTATGGGGACCTCCGGGAACAGGCAAAACCACAATTGCCCGAATCATTGCAGAACAAACCAAATCAGATTTTCATCAACTCAATGCTGTCTCTTCGGGCGTGAAGGATATAAGAGAAATAATTGAAATAGCAAAAGAAAACAAATTGAACGGTGTTCGAACTGTTCTTTTTATAGATGAGATTCACCGTTTCAATAAAGCTCAGCAGGATGCACTGCTTCATTCGGTTGAATCGGGACAAATAATATTAATCGGCGCAACTACCGAAAATCCGTCGTTCGAAGTAATTCCGGCGCTGCGAAGCCGTGCGCGTGTTTATGTTCTGGAAGAATTATCAAAAGATGATTTGCACAGGATACTTCAATTTGCTCTAACTAAAGACGAATTTATATCTTCATTAAATATTAAAAAGATAGACGAGGATTTTTTAATTTATCTTTCCTGCGGGGATGCAAGGAGTTTATTAAATATTCTTGAATCTGCTTCAGTTCAAGAAATGAACAAAGAAGAAGTTCTTATTTCAAAATCTGTTTTAGAGAATATTGTTCAAAAGAAAAACATACTTTATGACAAAGCAGGAGAGGAACACTACAACGTAATATCCGCATTTATAAAAAGTGTTCGCGGCAGCGACCCGGATGCCGCACTGTACTGGCTTGCCCGAATGTTGGAGGGGGGAGAAGACCCGATATTTATTGCTCGTCGTTTAGTTGTGCTTGCCTCCGAGGATATCGGGAACGCTTCACCAAATGGTTTAGTGCTGGCAGAAGCTGCTTTTAACGCTATCCACCAAATAGGTATGCCCGAAGCAAGAATTATTTTAGCTCAATGCACTACTTATCTTGCCTCTTCGCCCAAAAGTAACGCTGCTTATTTGGGAATTGAAAGTGCGCTTGGCGATGTAAGAAATAATCCGTTGTATTCTGTGCCGATTCATCTACGCAATGCGCCGACGAAATTGATGAAAGATATCGGCTACGGTAAGGCATATAAATATGCGCATGATTTTGAAAATCATTTTGTTGAAGAAAATTATTTGCCGGATGAGTTGAAGGGGAAACAATATTATTTGCCGACTGAAAACGGGCAGGAAAAAAAGTTGAAGGATTATTTGAAATTTTTATGGAAGAAGTTAAAAAAGTATTAAAGACGGGCAAACATTTTGCCGGGCAGTTGTTTAACCAATCCTTTAAATTCTAAAGATAAAAGTTGTACGAGACAATCAGCAGTGGATAAATTTGTTGAAGTTGCAATGTTATCTATCTGCACTGCTTCGTTTTCAAGAGCTGCCAAAATTTTTTCTTCAAATAAATTTAAATCCAATTGTACTTTAGGAATATTTTTCCCGAGTATCGGTTTTAGTTTCAAATCCAATTCTACTAATACATCTTCTGCAGAGCGAATTAATTTAGCGCTGCATTTTTGAATCAGAAGATTTGTTCCTTCTGACTTGTCCGAACCGAGATTTCCCGGTACGGCAAAAACTTCTCTGTTTTGATCGAGTGAAAGTGCGGCGGTTTGCATCGCCCCTCCGGTAATAGCTGTTTCAATTACAATTGTTCCGAGGCTTAACCCCGAAATTAATCTGTTACGTTTCGGAAAATTTTGAGCATCCGGTTTTGTGCCCGGTGGAAATTCTGAAATAATTAATCCTTTTTCGGAAATAGCATCAAACATTCTTCTATTTTCTGCAGGATAAATAATATCTATTCCCGATCCTATAACTGCAATCGTTCTATTTCCGTTTTTTAACGCTGTGCTATGTGCAATTGAATCAATACCTCTCGCAAGCCCGCTAACTATTGTGATTTTTTGAGAAGACAATTCGGCAGTAATTTTTTCTGCCTGCACTTTCCCGTAATTCGTAGGCTGCCGAGTACCGACAACTGCAATACTATAGTTGTCATTTTCTTCAAAATTACCTTTGTAATAAAGTAGCAGCGGCGGGTCGAAAATTCTTTTTAAAATCGGCGGGTAATCTTCATCCCACACAGTTACTATTCTTCCTTTTACTCTTTCCAGAATGTTCAATTCGTTTTGAAGAGTTTTTGCAAATTCGTCTTTGAGTTTTTTCTGAAGAACAATACGCTGGGCAAGTATACTGCTTATTCCTTCCGCTTTCAGGAGAGAATTATAATCTGCGGCGAGTGCATTTTCAATGGAGTGAAATTCTGCAAGTAGGTTTCTAATTTTTCCGGGTCCAATACCGTCCACAGAAAGCATAAGCCGGAGATTTAAAAGTTGATTGTAAGATAATTTTGACAAAATACTGCCGCCGGTTTTTTTTAGAAGATATTATTTTCTTCTTTAAAATAAAAAACCCGCACTAATGCGGATTTTAAAAATTAAACTTCAGAAGATTTTTCAGCCGGCTCTTCAACTTTTTTCCCATAAAAAATTGACGCCGGAAAAATTAGTAAGTACGCAATGCCTAAAATTAATGGAGAAATAATAAGCGAGGCGGTAGAATCCCAGCCGCCGACTGACATAAAATAAAATCCTATAATTATTAGAGCAATGCCTGCAAAGAAGAGAAAGTAATTTTTGCTTTCCCAATAAATTTTAAAAGGCGACTCTAATGTTTTTTTTACAACTTTTATATTTTTTTTTCTTACAACTTTTGACATAAATTACTCCGGGTTTAAAAAAGAAAGCCCAGTGATGGGGGTTCCACTGGGCCCGACTCGTTTACCATCAGAGGGCAGGGGAGGACCCGCTGAAAGAGTCATTACTAATATATATCAGATTCAAAAATTAGTCAAGTTTATTTATTAATCTGATAAACGATTTTTCTAATCGTATCAAATTGAAGATACGGATATTCTTCGCGAATAGCGTCTATTGCATCTCCTGCGCTAATTTTACTTGAGCGTAGGTGCTTAAACGTTTTACGTATTTGATAATCTCTTACGGCTTTCTCGTCAATCAAACCTTGAGCGTCGAGAAGATCATAGATGTCGTCGCTAATAAGGTCAGACAAAGGATTATCGATTTTTGCTTTTATTGTTTTCATCGCTGCCTTCCTTTTGTTTATGGATATTCCTAACATTATTCAACGTATCAAATTAACCTTATATACATACTCCTATGTTAATAGTTCCATAAATTACAAAAAAACCGACCAGGGCAAACATCCTAAATCGGTATAAATTTGCTACTCTGGTTTTAGAAGCCTACTTTAAAGGTATAAAAATTTCTAAAAAAGTAACAAATCTTGTATAAATAATTCCTTTGTTTTTTTGTACAAAAATAATAAAAAAAAAGGTAAAGTCAATAAGGCTTTGATTTTAGAATAATTTTCCGATTTATTTCTTTATTTTTTTTGCATCTAAAAAGCTATTGAATTGTAAAGGGGTTTAAATTATTTTCACGGATAAAATAAACAAAAATAATTATAGTCTACTAATTGCATTATTATTTGTTTCTTTTAAATGAGAATACAGTCTATGTTAAATTCTTAGGACAGAAGTTACAATTTCTTTCCAGAATTTTACTAATGTTGTAAGTAATTTTTTTAAAAATTGGTCTTTATTTAGATGAATCAATTACTATCGAAAAGACCATTTAAGTTGATAATTTAAAATTTGGAAGTTCATTTAATTAATGGTCGTCTCTAAAAACGTATTGTCATTGTCCGTTAACTAACGGATTAGAGATGCCCTAATGATAAAAGAGTATAATAATATTACATTAACTAATGTAAAATAAATATTTTTGCATAATTTAGTTTTAAAATAAAGTCTACACATGAAAGCAAAGAAAATTATTGTGGATGATTTTGATTTAAAAGCGGGTGACAGAATTAATCTTTTGGGAGAGAATCCTCAAAGGAAAGCATATAAAGTTTATGTTAGGGGAGAAGTACCCAATCAGGGAGTTGTTTATATCACGAAAAACGATACCAAACTATATGAAGTGATTGAAAAAGCCGGGGGATTAAAAGAAACTGCGGATCTCAATAGAGTTGAGTTGATTAGAGGAGTGAATTTCTTGAATCTTCCTTCTTCAAATCGTGAGATTGAATTGATGTTAATGCAAAGAATGTCGAATATTGATCCGGCTGACTCGACTTCTTTTATTGTTGATAATACACTCAAATTGTCTCGCGGTAGCACTGGATTAAGTTAGACGAAGGCTCAAAAGTAGAAATTGAGAGAGGCGATTTAATTTGAGTTACTCAAGAACCATATCGAACATTTGATTATTACTCTAGCAGGGTTGGAAACATTGCACAAATTGTAGGTTCAATTGCAACGGTGATAGTGTTAATAGTTCAATTAGCTAAGTAGGATAAACTTAAAATAAATAAAGACGGTTATTTATGGCAGAATTTAGAGGATTAGATATATTAGACTTTCTAATTATTATTGTTAAAAGGAAGAAGGTATTATTATTAACTGGAATTATATCAGTAATACTAAGCTATTTAACCATATTCTTTTTTGTTCAGGAACAATTCGATTCAACGGCAATGATTATACCATCGGAACAATCAAGTATGGGAGGGATTGCTTCCTTGCTTGGTAGTATGTCGGATTTACCAATTGATTTTGCAGGCATTGAGAGTAGTCCTTCAACAGGCATGTATGAGACCTTACTCTTTAGTAGAACTTTTGCAGAAATAATGATTAATAAGTTTGATCTTGTTATGGATTATCATACCGATACAAGAAATAATACGATCGAAGCATTTCATGGTAGTATGGAAACTGAAGAGACAGATGCCAGTGCGTATCTAATTACAGTAAGAGCAAATTCACCTGAGAAATCTGCTGAAATGACTAATTACATAGTCAATCTACTCAATGATAAAATAATTGATCTGAATATACAAAAATCTAAAGATAACAGATTGTTTTTACAAAAGAGATATGATGAAATAAAAGATCAGTTGAAAAATGCTGAAGATTCACTTAGGATATTCCAAAGTAAAACAGGTATTCTACTTATGGAGGATCAGGTTAGAGCTACTATTGAAACATATACAAAGCTCGAAACCGAATTAGCATTAAAGGAGATCGAGTTAGAAGTTGCTAAAAGAATTTTTGGCATAGAGCATCCAGGTATTGAAAAGTCGAAGGTAAGTGTTGAGGAATTTAAGTCTAAACTTGGTGATATTAAAAAAGGGAATGAAATTGCTTTATTAATAAAGACAAAAGATATGCCGGAAGAAAGTTTACAATATTTAAGACTGTATAGAAATGTTAAAATTTACAATACTATGCTTGAATTTATTATTCCTTTATATGAACAAGCAAAATTTGAAGAACAGAAGAAGATTCCAATTCTCCAAGTTATAGATTATGCTGTTCCCCCAGAAAAAAAATCTTATCCACCGCGTGTTTTATTATCATTATTCATAACAGCTTTAATAGAGTTGTTGTTAATTAGCATTCTTATTATAAAAGAAAAAATAATGCTATCAGAAAATCCTAAAATAATTTATCTAAGGAAAAATTTATTTGTTTTTAAGTCGGAATAATTATTACCAAATTGAACAACTATAATTTAGAATATTCGGATAGCCACATAGAAAACCGACTGTTTTGGTATGGGATATTAATGTTAATTCCCATGCTCATCATTATTATTCTTGGAATTAATATCAAAATAATATTCGCGGTATTTGCACTCACTTTTTTTTCTTTATTAGCGATTAATTTTTATATTCTAAGAATACTGGTTGTTTTAGCTATTTTCTTCTTCTTTAAGATTATTGCTTTGCAAGTGTCTGTCCTTCTTGTCTTTCCTCTGATGGTTGCCTTTGTAATATCATTTAAAAATATAGATTTTCCAAAAATTAAAAATCCTGTTGGAAAGTACTTTATTTTGTATTTCTTACTTACTCTACCATCTCTTTTTAATGCAACAGTTCCTTTGTTAAACACAATTCAATTAATGAATTTAATTGCTTTTTTTTTATTTATTAATGTAATTTATTATTCTACTAATAATCTTAAGGATTTATATAAGTTACTCGGAATATTTTTATTTTTTCTTGTGATTGATTCACTTTATATATTTTGGCTTGGCTTATCAAGTGGTGATCGGGTTTTCGGATATACAAAAGTGTACTTTGTAGATTTAGCGGGTATAGGTATCATTATATCATTATTGATGTTTTTGATAAAAGAAAATCAAAAATATATTTATGGAATTGCTAGTGCGAGTATTACAATTGCTTTGCTACTTACTCAAACTAGGAACACATGGATAGTAGTTGTATTAACATTATTGATCTCACTTTTTTATTTATATAGAAATGCCCATAGTATTAGTATCTCAAAAAGGAAACTGCTAGCATTTCTGTTTGGAGCAGCTATTTTAGTAATAGCGATGGTTGTTATATTAAAAGGGTATAGTTCAGGCATTGAGGACCGTGTTACTGATTTATCTAGTACAGATACTCAATCAAGTAATTCTAGAATTTACTTACCCTCAAATTCTATTGTATCTAGGTTTTTTATTTGGGATACAGCAATTTTAGGATTTCTTAAACATCCCTTCATTGGAATAGGAGTGTATGGATTTCCTTATCAATCAAAAGAATATTACGAGATACCAGAATATTTATTTGATATTTATGTTAAGGGATTGGACCCTCATCATGGCTATTTAGGTGTTCTTGTTGAAACCGGATTAATAGGTTTTTCAGGCTTGATATTATTTTTAATTAGTGTTATAAGAAATGCTTATCAGAATATTAAGTTGTCAAGATCAAAGGATGAAATTTCTTTATCTATAGTTTTGTTTTTTTCGTTTGTATATATAGTTATTTCTTTGAATTTTACCCATGCGTGGTTTTGGGGGCAGAATATGATGTTGTTTAGTTTACTCATTGGTTTGTCAACAGCTCATCATAAAATTCTCAGTTCAAAATAAATGTCAATATCCACAGAAAGAAAAAATTACTATTGGTTATTTGCCCAGTATGTTTATCTATCAATTTCTGGATTAATAACATTAAAACTGAATATATCGCATTTCGGAGCCGAACAATTCGGGCAGTGGCTGCTGCTTATTTCTATTTGGAATTTTGGAACAGCATTGGATTTGGGATTTTCTACTGCTGTAATAAAGTTTATTGCTCAGTATAGAGATGAAGCCGAAAATAAATTGAATGAAATTGTTTCAACAACTTTTGTTGTTTTTGTCCTCATAGGTATTACAATTTTCGTGTTGGTTAATATTTTCTTCTCCTCTTTTTATCTAACCGATGAAATGAGTAGTCAACAATTTAATATGTTTAGTAACATCTTCTTGATCATGGGTGCTATTTTCCTTGTTAGATATATATCCCTATTTTTTCGATCATTATTTGAAGGATTTAGCAATTTCGCTTTTTCGAGCAAAGTCAATATTATCCAGTATACACTTATGGTGATCTCAGTTCTAATAGTAACCTATCTTGATCTAGGCATGCTTGATTTAGCCCTATTCTATTTATTAGTCCCAATTATTGCGCTGCTTATATTTATTATTCCACTAAAAAGATATTATCCTCAGCTCCATTTTAACTTATCCTATTTTAATATAAAATTGTTAGGAGAGATTTTTAAATTTAGTTTTTCTATTCAATTAACCAATGTTTTCAGTGGGTTTCTTGATCCTCTTGTTAAATATATAATAAGCACCGAAGCGAATCTCTCATTTGTTTCCGTATACGAAATTGCTAAAAGAATTACTACATCAATAGCAAATCTTTTCTGGACAACATTTAAAACAATATTGCCTAAAACTGCCAAATTAAAATCATTAGATCAAATTCAGAATTTTATTCTTACGGATTGTGTCAAAGTCTCACGTTTCGGTATTGCATATAGCGGATTCTTTTTCGGAATTATTCTCGTCTTGATTAGTATGTTCATCAAATATTGGTTCCACCTTGAAGAAACAGTTCTTGTACTGATTATTTTAGCTATACCAGAAACAATAAATACTTTTGGATATCCTCTTTATGCATTTCTGATTGGGGTAGGCAAAGCATCTTTTTTAGTATTTTTGCAATTCGTTAATTTAATTTCTGTCGGAATTCTTTTGCTTCTTAGCTTTCGTCTGCTGGATAATTCTAATGGTCTATTAGGAATTTATTTATCAGTTCTTTTTGGGAACAGTCTAATAATGTTATATATTAAAAATAGATATAGAATATCAATAAAGTTGTATTTTAAAAAGAGCAAGATATATAATCTTGCATTAATAAATTTCCTATTGCTTATAGCTATTGTTATTATTTCCAAAGCAATTGTTTCACCCATAATAGTATTATCATTTCTAAGTATAATCTCTTTACTTATACTTCATAAAGAGATTTACAGTTTTTTCATGCTGGCGTATAGTGATTTTTTGAGTAAATCATGAGTAAAAATAATACAATTACTGGATGGTATGTAAATATTGAAATTACTTATGTTTATTAAATTATATTTTTTAATAGAAGCTACAGTTAGATTGAATAACCTTTAAAATATGATCGTGGTTAACATGTTAAATAAACTAATAAATCGTTTTTCTTTACTTCTTAAATATGTATTTAGAAAAATCTTTCCATTAGGTTATCCAGAAAATAAAAACAATGAAGTATACATTCATTTGGGATGCGGTGATGTAAATAGCCCAGAGTTTATTAATGTTGATACTCGTTTTTTTTCACATGTTCATCGAATAAGCAGAGTTGAGTCATTAAAATTCTTCCAGGATAACTTTGCAGATCTGATTTATACTTCACATACACTCGAACATATTCCAATGAGAAAAGTAAAAAATACGATTCTTGAATGGAAAAGAATACTAAAACCGGGTGGTGTTTTAAGAATATCTGTTCCTGATTTTGATAAAATAATCAAAATTTATAGTGAGTGCGGAAACTCAATAGATGCAATCTGGCAACCGCTTTTGGGTGGTCAAGAGTATAAGGAAAATAATCATTTTTCGGTTTTTAACTTTGAATATTTGAAAAAACTTTTAGAAACATTTGAATTCAAAGAGATAAGAATATGGCAGCCGGATAAAGTTAAGCATCATGATTTTGATGATTGGGCATCGAAACATATAACCGTAAACGAAAAAAAATTTCCTATTAGTATTAATATTGAAGCAAAAAAGTAGGGCTGTATTTTTAAGATGGAATATAAGTATTTAGTTTCCGCAATTGTTTCCACTTACAATTCTGAGTTATTTATTGAAGGAAGAATTAAGAACCTTTTGGCGCAAACTATTTCCAATAAATTAGAAATTGTAATTGTAAATAGTGGCTCTTACCAAAAGGAAAGTGAAATAATTGCTAAATATGCTGATGCCTATAAAAATATAATTTATATAGAAACTGAAGTAAGAGAATCAATATATAAAGCATGGAACAGAGCTGTAAATGTTTGTAACGGTAAGTATATTACAAATGCAAATACTGATGATAGGTTAAGGAATGACGCCTTAGAAATATTTATTAATTATTTAGAGAAACATCCTAAAGTTGGTTTAGTATATGCTGATCAGTTTAAAAGTTCTATTCCAAATGAAGGTTTTGATGAATTATCTGATCCGGTTAAATATATAAAACCAAATTTTCGAAAACATCTTTTCCTTCAACGCTGCATTATCGGCTCACAGCCGGTGTGGAGAGCAGACGTACATTCTAAAAGTAAGATATATTTTAACGAACAATTTGAAGTAGCCGGCGATTACGAGTTTGAGTATAGACTGCTTAAAAAGTATTACATCGCCCACATTTCTCAAATACTAGGTGTGTATTACAGGTCACCGAACAATACAAATAAAGAGTTTGAAAATTCGTATAACACATTCAATGAAACTTATACGTTTATGAAGCTAATAAATAGAGAACATCTTTCAATGTTAACAGGAAATAAATTCAAGCGCTATAAAATCTATCTTCAAATAATTATTTGGTTACCGACCTTGTTTTATAGAGTAATCTATCGATTGGTGAAAACATATTTGCCAAAATACGAATTGAATTCACTGGACTATTTGTACTGGAAATTATCTTTACTTTATGAATTTGAGAATAGAAATAATAATGCTGTTATTATAACTAGAAAATTTTTATCTAAATTAAATTCTATATTGTTAAGTAGAAGATTAGAAGAATTATCAGCGGTTGAAAATAATGAGATTTAGTGTTGTTTTACCAACATATAACCGAGCTCATTTACTTGAGAGATCAGTCAGGAGCGTTCTAAATCAATCCTTTTCCGATTTTGAATTAATAATAGTAGATGATAATTCTACAGATGACACAGAGGATTATATAAACTCAATCGATGATTCAAGAATAATCTACATAAGACATAACAAAAACAAAGGACCTGCCGCTGCAAGGAATTCAGGTATTCTGAATTCAAAAGCAAATTTTATTGCATTTCAAGATAGCGATGACGAATGGCACAAAGATAAACTACAGGTGTTCTATGATAAATTTGTGAATGTTATAGGATTGGAATATGGGCTCGCATATTCTAGACGGTCCTTTATTGCTCTTGGAAGTAAAAAGTTATATTACCCGCCTTCTTGGTTACCGAAGAAGGATGGTAATGTTTTCGAAGAATTACTTCTGCGGAATTTTATTGATACTCCGGCTGCAGTCGTAAAAAGAGAATGTTTTAATAAAGTTGGATTTTTTGATGAGGAATTATCTTGTTTAGAAGATTATGATTTGTTTTTACGAATTTCTAAATATTATAAAGTGCTCTACCTGGATGAAACTCTCCTGATTTCTCATGCTACATCCGGCGGTGTAAATTCAGCGGATTTTTCAGTTCATGCTTCAATTCATTTAAAAATCTTTCAGAAGCATATACATGATTATGATATAAATAGTAGTATAATTTGCAGTAAATATATTTCCATTGGTGATTATTATTCTCTGGGAAACGAGTATAACTCCGCACGTATTTTTTTTAGAAAAGCGATAGATATAAATAAAACAAATATTGCCACGCTTGTTCTATACTTTGCCAGCCTTGGAGAGCAATATTTTATAAAAGGAATCTACAAGTTTTGCCGAAAACTAATACTAAAGATCAAGTTGATTTTTTCTCTTCGTCCGGAATTATTTTAAAATGAGTCTCGATATTAAATACTCAATATGTGGTGTTGTTGTATGTTTTTATCCTGATACATCAGTAGTCTCTAATATTAAGAGCTATATACATCAAGTAGATTTCCTGATTATTGTTGATAATTCGGAGATCGAAAATAGAGAATTACTATCTGAGTTTATCAAATTAGAATCTGTAAAATATATTTGGAATAAATCGAACCAAGGGCTTGCGTATGCTTTAAACCAAGCAGGGAACTATGCTCTCAAAAATAATTATGATTTTCTTTTTACAGTTGATCAGGACAGCGATGCAACAAAAGAATTAGTTGAACAGTTGATCGTACATTTCTCACCTTCAATAGGAGTTATAGCTCCCCATCACCAAAATAAAAAATTTCCTAAAAACTCAGACTTGAAATTGGTAAGTGAAGTGCCAATGGCAATGACCTCAGGCAATTTAGTAAACCTAAAAGCCTACCAACAGATTGGAGGATTTGATGAAAAACTTTTTATTGACTTCATAGATTATGATTTTTGTTTCAGAATGAATCTAAATGGTTACAAAGTGTTATCTATTCCTGAGGCTATTTTATATCACAATTTAGGCAACATTTCTAAACATATGCTGTTTGGAAGATATTTCCACCCAACTAATCATTCTGCCAAAAGATTGTATTATAGAATACGGAATAGTGCGTATGTTTTCCGAATGTATAAAAGTCTTTATCCGGAAGTTATTTGGCACGAAAAAAAGAAGATATTAAAAATCGTTTTTAAAATAATTTTTTTCGAAAAAGAAAAGTTGAAGAAAATGTACATGATTTGTCTAGGCATTGTCCATTTTCTCAGAAGTAGGTATGGAAAATATGAGTAGTGTAAATAATAAGAATCTGGATATTTCTATAATTATTGTAAATTATAATTCTGGAATGTTGTTATATAATTGTATAGAGAGTATAGTAAAGTATACTGAAAATGTTAGCTATGAAATTATTGTTGTTGATAATAATTCGACAGACAATTCTATTAATAAGGTTCTTAATAAATATGAAAAAGTATTAATTTTACTAAGGAATGAAGAAAATAAGGGATTTGCTACAGCGAACAACCAAGCTTTTAAAAAAGCAAAAGGGGAGTATATACTATTTTTGAATAATGATACGATATTTATTGAGAATTCAGTTAAAAAATGTTTAGAGTTTATTGAGAAAAGAAATGAAAATATTATTTTAGGTTGTAAACTATTAAACAAAGATTACTCACTACAACCTTCGGTTTTCGATTTCTTAACATTATGGAACACTTTTACATCGAATTTCTTTCTGTATATTTTATTCCCCCGATCTAAGTATTTTAATAAATATCACTTAATGAATAAAAAAATTGACTACACTACAGAAGTTGATATTGTGTCAGGCGCCTTTCTGTTAGCTAAGACAACTTCCATTTTAGCTCTAAATGGGTTTGATGAAAGATTTTATTTTTATGCTGAAGAAATGGACCTTTGTTACAGACATAAACAATTTGGTGGCAAAGTTATATACTATCCAGAAACTTCAATAATACATCTTAAAGGGGAAACAACAAAAAAGAATTTATGGTTTTTACATAAAAATCGTATGAGAGCAACTATTCAAATTTTTCAAAAACATTTTAAAGGAATTAAATTTCCGCTTGCATTAGTTTTCCATTATATAGGAATGCTAATTCGTATTCCAATATTATTTTTAGTGGGATTGTTTACATTTAATTTTAAATATATAAAGGAATCTTATTTCTTTTCAAAGTTATTTCTTTACTATCCCAAAAACAAATTCAAATGAATTCGTTTCGTGAAAACATCCTAATGCTACTTCAAGCTCCGTTTCCACCGGATATAAGGTTGGAAAAGGAAATTAGAAGTTTAACAAATGCCGGATATAATGTTTCTCTTTTATGTAATCAATATGAGGAGAATATTTCACCGGATTTTCCCTTTTGTAATATCATTCGTGTCAAAGCTTTATTCACAAATAAGAAACTGAATAAAATTATAAATATCCCCTTTTTTCTGAATCCCAGATTTATCTATTATTTGTTTAAGACTTACTTTATAGTAAAACCGGATTTCATTCATGCACATGATTTGCCGATGGCTCCGCTGGGGTTAATGCTTGGCAAGCTATATAAGAAACCTGTAATATTTGATATGCATGAAAATTATCCACAGGCTTTAAAAGCCTTTAATAAAAAAGGGTTTTTTAATTTTCTTTTTAAAAACTATCGGTTAGCCTCGTTACTCGAGAAGAAAATTCTCAAACATGTAGATAAAGTTTTAGTTGTAATTGAGGAAAACAAAATCAGATTAGTTAATGAAGGACTGGATGAAAATAAAGTAGAAGTAGTTTCCAACACAGTTGATTTTAATACATTTAATTATAAATATGAAGCAGCCGGCGAGGACTTTAAAGTCAATGAGAAATTTGTGGTCGCATATTCAGGTGGCGTTAGTCCAGACAGAGGACTCGAAACTCCGGTTAGAGCATTGAAGTACTTTAAAGCTAAATTGCCTAATTTTATGATGATGATTATTGGCGACGGACCATCAATTCCAATATTAAAATCAATAGCTCAAGCAGATGGAACCGAAGGATTCGTAAAATTTATTAAGTGGCCCGGACATCAAAATTTGATAAAATATTTAAACTTTGCAGATGTGTTGATGATACCGCAGCCAGCAAATGATTTTATTAATACGACAATTCCACACAAACTCTTTGAGTATATGTTGATAGGCAAACCGGTGATTGTTTCAAACGCTCTTCCTTTAAAAAGAATTGTTAATGAGACTACAAGCGGCGAAGTTTTTCAGTCGAACAATGAAAAAGATTTTTTCGAGAAGATTTTAATAATAAAAAACTCTACTATTCCTTACGGTAAAAATGGTCGTACCGCTGTTTTTAACAAATATAATTGGGACAACGATTCCCAAAAGTTATTAGGCGTGTACAATGAATTAGCAGAAAGAAATTATGCCTAACCAAAAAATATTGACAATTTTCGGAACCCGTCCGGAAGCAATAAAACTTGCTCCAATAATTTTAAAACTGAAAACTGAAAATTCTATTGAATCAATTATATGTTCTACTGGGCAGCACAAGGAAATGCTTAATCAAGTGCTTGAAATTTTTTCGATGAAAAGTGATATTGATTTGAACTTGATGAAACCAAATCAATCATTAGCAGCTTTATCTATAAGCGGATTAAAGCATATTTCAGAAGTCCTAAACGAATTTAAACCCGATTTATTATTAGTTCAGGGCGACACAACAACAGCTTTTATTTCAGCGCTGGCAGCCTATTATTTAAAAGTAAATGTCGGGCATGTTGAAGCCGGGCTGCGAAGTTATAATTTAAACAGCCCTTATCCCGAAGAAGCTAACAGGAGATTCATCTCTATTATTGCTAAATATCATTTTGCGCCAACAGGGATTGCGTATAATAATTTAATTAATGAAGGAGTATTACCGCAGCATGTTTACGTTACCGGGAACACCGTGGTTGATGCTCTCGAAGGCGCAAAAAAAAGAATGTCACTAATGGAAAAAGAGATAGAGGAATCATTTTATAGGTTGCTGAACAAATCTTTTTTCGATAAAGAATTTGTTTTAATAACTCTTCATAGAAGGGAAAAGTTTGGATCGGAATTTGCGGAACTTTTTCATACACTAAAAGAATTGTCAACTGAAAACCCGGATATTAATTTCATTTATCCCGTGCATTTGAATCCAAATGTATCTCTTCCTGTAAAAGAAATTTTAGGCGACGTAAAAAATATTTTCTTAACACCCCCATTGGATTATTTAAAATTCCTTTTCTTAATGAGCAAGTGCAGTTTTATTATGACTGATTCAGGAGGAATTCAGGAAGAATGTTATGTGTTTTCTAAACCGGTAATGGTTTTAAGGGACGTGACAGAGAGAATGGAAGCCATTGATGCCGGTTATGGTTTTCTAGTTGGGTCTAATTCCAGCAATGTGAAAAGAGTTTTTTATGAGATTAAAGAGAAACTTTTAGAATCTTACAATTTTTTCTCTTCAAAAAATCCTTTCGGGGATGGTAAAGCGGCAGAGCGAATCATTGACATTTTGAAATCTGAAAATCTATAGGTTATTTCCTATATTTAACTTTCTATTAAACGACTTTAATAAATGAAACACAAATTTTTAATTGTTACTCAATACTTCCCTCCAGAAATAGGCGGTGGCTCTCAACGCAGCATAGGTTTTGCAGAAGAATTATCAACGCTCGGATTGGATATTAAAGTGATTACTCCATTCCCAAGTTATTTAATGAATAAAAATGAAGTTAAAACTAAACTGAAACTTTTTGAGAAACAAAATATTAACGGACTCGAAGTCTATCGAACTTTTGTTTTTGCTTCTGACAGAGGAAACTTCCTGAAAAGAATGATGTACTATTTATCTTTTACATTCTCTGCAAGTATTGTAGCTTTATTTGAACTTAAAAAAATCAATTTTGTGTTGACAATTTCTCCGCCTCTTTTTACGGGGATTGTCGGACTGCTGATAAAAAAAATTAAAAGAGCAAAATTCATTTTTGATATTGGTGACTTATGGCCCGAATCAGCAGTGCAATTAGGATTTTTAACAAATCAAACCGCAATTAAATTTGCTGAAAAACTCGAACGGAAAATTTATCGCGAGGCTGATTTTGTGAATGTGGTGACTAATTGCACCCGTGAAAAATTATTGTCGCTGCATCCGTATATTAAAAAACTTAACTACACGCCAAATTTTGTTAATATGGATGTAATAAAAAAAAGAGAGAAACCGGCTTACCTATTGGATGAATTGAACATTCATGATCGAATGATATTTGGTTACGCCGGGAATATTGGCGGCGCACAGGGTTTAACGATTATAACCGAAGCGGCAAAAAAAATAAAAGAAAGTAAAAACATCACTTTCTTAATCTTAGGCGATGGGGTAGAAAAAGATTTAATAGAAAATGAAATTACAAAACATGATCTCGTGAATGTAAAACTATTACCGCCTGTTAAAAGAGAGATTGTTGCGGATTATATTGCGCTGTTTGATGTAATGATTATTCCATTAGTAAAAAAGGAATTATTTACTATTACTATTCCGTCAAAATTATACGAAAGTATGGCTGCCGAAATTCCTGTCCTGCTTGCTGTTGACGGAGAAGCAAGGCGGATTATGGAAAAATATAATTGCGGTATTTTTATTGAACCGGAAAATTCAGGTATGCTTGCAGAAAAAGTACTGGAGTTGTCCTCGAATCCTCAAGCATTAAAGCAGTACGGCACTAACGGAAGGAAAGGCGCTGAAGAAGAATTTGCGCGTAAAAAAGTAATGAACAATTTTTTTAATACAATCAATTGTGAATAAAACTATAGAAAAAATAATAATTCTTCTAACAGATTTTCTTGCAATAAATCTTGCATGGATTGTCTTCTTTTATTTTAGAGTTCAAACCGGATTGTTTGAGCTTTTGGTGGTGCCCGAGTTTATTATTCCGATGCTTGTGGTTTACTTTTATTGGCTTCTCATTTTTACTTTCGTCGGTATGTACCGCACATGGTTTGCCGCTTCCCGGTTCGATGAAATTTCCACATTGTTTAAAGCTTGTTTTGTAGGAATTTTTATTCTCTTCTTCCTAATTTTTATTGACGATTATATACACAACGTTGCCTCTACTACTCGCATTTTGCTATTTATTTATTGGGGATTGTTCCTCTTCTTTGTTGGTGCCGGAAGAATTTTTATACGCAGCCTTCAGCGCAACTTGCTTATCAAAGGATACGGAAGGAGAAACGCAATCATCGTCGGATTTAATTCCAAAGCTCATGAGGTGCATGATGAACTGCTCAAACATCCGGCTTTAGGGCTTGACGTTGCCGGTTACATCGCACTCGAAGAAGAGAATATTTCAAAAGAGTACAAAAATATAAAAGTCTTAGGGCGTTTTGAGAATGTACAATCCATAATTGATAACTACAACATTAAAGAGGTTATAATATCGCTCGAAAAAGAAGACCACGCCGTGCTGGTAGAACTGCTTGCAAAATGTGAACCGAAAAACGTGGGATTAAAAATTGTGCCCGACCTTTACGAAATCTTAAGCGGACAGGCACGAACCATGCAGTTATACGGCATTCCTCTCATCGATATAATGCCCGAGTTGATGCCCGAGTGGGAAAAAAAATTAAAGAGATTAATGGATCTAATCGTCTCTCTAATAATAATTTTGATTACTATGCCTGTTTGGTTAATTACAGCAGTAGCAATAAAATTAGAAAGTAAAGGTCCGGTGTTTTTTACTCAAGAACGATGCGGACAAAATGGCTCTGTATTTAGAATGATCAAGTTTCGATCTATGCGGAAGGATGCCGAGAAGCTCACCGGTCCTGTTTGGTCTCAAAAAGATGATCCGCGAATAACCGGCGTTGGTAAAATTATTCGTAAAGTTCGCATTGATGAAATACCTCAGATGATAAACGTCTTAACAGGGGAGATGAGCCTCGTTGGTCCGCGCCCCGAGCGTCCTTTTTTTGTTGAGAAACTTGCCGGAGAAATCCCATATTATAAAAGAAGATTAAAAGTTCGCCCCGGCGTAACTGGCTGGGCACAGGTAAAACACAAATATGACGAAACTATCGAAGACGTAAAAATCAAACTTCGTTACGATCTGTTCTACATCGAAAATATGTCGCTAAGAATGGATTTTAAAATTATATTTAGAACAATTTTTGTTGTACTTTTTGGAAAAGGGCATTATAATTAGTTATATTTTCAGGGAATTTTTATTAACATTTCCCGCACTCTATTTTTTTCACCTTTTATTATTTGAATTATGACCGAGAAAGCCTTAATAATTACACCGACATTTAATGAGCTTGACAACATCACAAAGCTTATTCCTCAATTGCTTTCGAAGCATGAAAGTATTGAGGTGCTCGTGGTTGATGATAATTCGCCGGATGGTACGGGCAATTATGTTGAAGAACTTAGTAAAACAAATAGTAGAGTTCATGTTTTACACCGCCCTCAAAAAATGGGATTGGGAACGGCATACATCGCCGGATTTAAATATGCACTTCAACATGATTATGATTATATCTTTGAAATGGATGCTGATTTTTCACACGACCCAAAAGAAATTCCAAATTTTTTGAATGCCATAAAAACTCATGATTTAGTTCTTGGCAGCCGATACAAAAATGGTGTTAACGTAATCAACTGGCCCATGAGCCGTTTACTGCTTAGTTATTTTGCAAATATTTATACCCGTGTGATAACCGGGCTGCATACTCACGATGCTACGGGCGGTTTCAAATGTTTTCGCCGCTCTGTTCTTGAAGCTATTAATCTCGACACTATAAAATCCAATGGCTACGCTTTTCAGATTGAGATGACATTTAAAGCATTTAAAAAAGGATTTAATATTGGCGAAATACCAATCGTATTTGTCGACCGTGTTATGGGCAAATCGAAAATGTCCAAAAAAATTGTTCGGGAAGCAGTTATCATGGTTTGGAAACTCAGGTTGAGAAGTGTCTTTAGAATTCTCTAATCGGGTTGATGTTTTGGACCTATCTATTATAATAGTAAACTATAACGTAAAAGAATTCCTGCAGAACCTTCTTCACTCAATAGACAAAGCTGCGCAAACAATTTCAACAGAAGTCATCGTAGTCGATAATGCTTCGGATGACGGCAGCGTTGATTTTATACGTGAAAAATTTCCCGGTGTAAAACTTTTTGCTAATGATAAAAATCTTGGCTTTAGCAAGGCGAATAACATCGCTCTCAAAGAAGCTAAAGGGAAATATCTCCTTCTCATCAATCCCGATACTTTAGTAAGAGAAGATACATTCACAAAAATAATCGAATTTTTTGAAACTCATCCCGAGGCAGGTTTAGCCGGCTGCAAAATATTAAACCCCGATGGCACATTGCAGCTTGCATGCCGGCGCAGCTTTCCCGGACCATGGACATCATTTACAAAAGTTACCGGTTTAAGCGCTCTCTTTCCGAGAAGTAAAATGTTTGCCCGCTATAACCTCACTTATCTTGATGAAAATCAGACTTACGAAGTGGATGCTATATCCGGTTCGTTCATGATGTTTACGCGCGAAGTGTTCGAAAAAGTAGGCGGATTAGATGAACGGTTTTTTATGTACGGCGAAGACTTAGACCTCTGTTACAGAATTCAGCAAGAAGGCTACAAAGTCTTTTATGTCAGTTCTACACAGATAATTCATTATAAAGGTGAGAGCACAAAAAGAAGCAGTCTTGACGAAACAAAGTTTTTCTACAACGCAATGCATCTTTTCGTAAAGAAGCATCTTTCTACTTCTTATCTGGTAGAATTTATTTTACGAGTTGCAATAGCCGCTCGTGAGTTCGTTGCATTCTGGGGTAAACGTAAATTAATTGTTCTCGCTGTATTGCTTGATTTTATTTTCTTTGATCTCAGCCTTTTTTCTGCAGCTCGCTATTATGGAAGCATAACTAAATGGACGGGATTCGCCGCTTATCACGCACCGGTGTTATATACAATTCCCGCTCTTCTACATATCCTGATCGCCTCTGTCCTTGGCGTATATAAACGCGATTCGCTTTCGGTTCTGAGAAATTTCGGCGCGATAATTTTAAGTTTCTTTTTTATTTCTTCTTTAACTTTTTTCTTCAATCAGTTTGCTTACAGCCGAGCCGTTGTAATTATTACTTTCTTATTTTTATTATTTATTCTCACGGGTTGGCGGGTTGTCTTAAAATTATTTTTTAAAGTTGGAGATAGTGATCGCGAATATATTCAGACGCGTGCAATAATTGTCGGTATTAATACACATGCAATAACGCTTGCAGAAAAGTTAAGCAATAAAAATTCTGATTTTCATAGCGTGTTGGGGTTAATAAGTTTTACACATAAAGAAATTGGCAGGAAGATAAATGGCTTTGAAGTGCTTGGCAGCATTGAAAATATTAAAAAAGTGATCAAAGAAAAAAAAATAAACGAAGTAATTTTTTCTTCCGAAGAATTGACATACAACCAGATGATGAATATTGTATCTTCGGCGCACGACGAAAATGTTGAATTTAAATTAATCGGCAGTAGTCTCGATTTTCTTGTCGGTAAAACATCTGTCTCCGTGTTAGATGATATACCGCTAATCGGTATCAAATATAATATTTCCGATCCGATGTTTAAATTTTTTAAGACTGTTTTGGATTATTCGCTCGCCAGCTTTGTTTTGATATTCATTTATCCTTTCATATATTTAACAGCCTTGATGAGCGGAAGACACTCCGCATTCCAAAACTTGATACTAAATGTACCAAAAATTTTATCGGGTAAGTTCAGCTTCGTCGGGCCTAAAGAAGGTAATGTTAGCGATTTGTATCTTGGCAAAAAAGGATTGACCGGACTGTGGTATATCGATGAAAGCCAGGGCAACAGTGAAAAGCTTGATATATTTTATGCAAAAAATCAAAATGTATGGCTTGACCTTGAAATTCTCGGTAAAACACTCAACAAAATGTGGAATAGTAAAAAGTAGTTATGGCAAAAGCGATTTTAGAATTTGAAAAACCGATTGCTGAGCTTGAAGCCAAATTAAATGAAATGCGGCAGTACTCGGGCAGTTTGAATATTGAAAAAGAAATTTTTACGATCGAAAATAAGGTTAGATTGCTAAAAGAAGAATTATATAAAGGATTAACAAGATGGCAGCGGGTGCAGCTTGCCCGTCATCCCGATCGTCCATTTACTCTCGATTATATTTACGAGATGACGAATAACTTTGTTGAACTTCACGGCGACCGCCAGGTAAAAGATGACAAAGCTATTGTTGGCGGTTTTGCACAAATTGACGATTATAAAGTGATGATTATCGGTCATCAAAAAGGAAGAGATACTAAGACAAACGTTTACCGAAACTTTGGTATGGCTAATCCTGAGGGTTACCGCAAAGCGCTCCGCTTGATGAAACTGGCTGAGAAATTTGATAAACCTGTAATTACTTTAATCGATACCCCCGGCGCATTTCCCGGTCTCGAAGCTGAAGAGCGCGGGCAGGCTGAAGCAATTGCCCGAAACTTGTTTGAGATGAGTAAACTTCGCGTTCCAATAATTGTTGTTATAATTGGCGAAGGCGCAAGCGGCGGCGCACTTGGTCTTGGCGTTGGTGATAGAATTTTAATGCTTGAAAACTGCTGGTACTCTGTGATCAGCCCCGAATCATGTTCAAGTATTTTATGGCGAAGCTGGGATTTCAAAGAGCAGGCTGCCGAAGCGTTAAAACTTACAGCGCCCGATTTACTTGAACAAAAGTTGATCGATAGAATTGTTCCGGAACCATTTGGCGGCGCACATAAAGATCACAAAGAAGCAGCCGGTTTACTAAAAGAGGTAATACTTGAAGAACTTGCTCTGTTAGTAAAAATTAAACCAGATAAACTGATTGACCAGAGAATTGATAAATTTGGCAGGATGGGCGCCTTCGAAGAATAAAACGCATCCCAAAATTATTTTTTATTAATTCTACATTCACTCTCCTTTTTTATAAATTTGCATTCATTCATAAGAAAAATATTGATTGATATGCTAAGCTATAAAACTGAAATTAGGGTCCGTTATGCCGATACAGACAAAATGCAATTCGTCTACAACGGGAAATACTTTGAGTATTTTGAAGTCGGTCGTACCGAAATGATGCGGGCAAACGGATTTCCGTATTCAGAGTTTGAGAAAAAAGGATTGCAGCTCCCCGTTTTGGAAACACACGCAAAGTACAAAAACTACGCTAAGTATGACGATGTTTTAATCGTCCGCGCTTTTGTGAAAGAACTTCCGCTATTAAAAATTAAAATTGATTACGAAATAACTGAAAAAGAAACAGGGCGTTTAATAGCTGAAGGATACACTGTTCACGTTTTTATGAGAAGCGAAGATAAAAAAGCGATCCGTCCTCCGCGCTTATTTATAGATCACCTTAAGCCGCATTATGAAAAACAATATGCCGAATGAGTTAATTGAAATAATAAAAAAAGCCCTCGATGAGGATATAAAAACCGGCGACATAACAACGTCGGCTTGCGTATCACAAAATTTAATGGCAGAAGGAACTCTGCTTATTAAGCAGAATGGGGTTATCGCAGGTTTGAAGGTTGCCACCGCGGTTTTTAATTTTGTTGACCCCGCACTACTTGTTGAAATGTATAAAAAAGACGGCGATGAAATTAAGGAAGGCGAAATAGCATGCAAGGTTACAGGTAAAGCGGTTTCTATTTTAACTGCCGAAAGAACAGTATTAAATTTGCTTCAGCGGATGAGCGGTATTGCAACATTTGCAAAAACATTTCAAGACAAAATAAAACATACAAAAGCTAAAATTATCGATACGCGAAAAACAGCGCCCGGTCTTCGCTATCTAGATAAGCTTGCGGTAAAACTTGGCGGCTGCGAAAATCATAGGATTGGTTTGTACGATATGTATCTTATAAAAGATAATCATATCGAAGCAGCCGGTTCTGTTTCATCTGCTATTCAGGCATGTAAAGAACATAAACGCATAACCGGCTGCAAATTTAAAATTGAGGTTGAATGTTCGTCGCTAAGACAGGTAGAAGAAGCGCTTACCGAATGTGTTGATATTATAATGCTCGACAATTTCAAAACTGTGGAAATGCAAAAAGCTGTTAAGCTTATAAATGGGCGCTGCAAAGTTGAAGCTTCGGGCAAGGTGAATCTTGATACTGTAAAAGCAATAGCAGAGACGGGCGTAGATTATATTTCTGTAGGCGCATTAACACACAGCGTTAAAGCGATGGATATTTCTTTAAAAATAAAAAATATCGGTTAAACCTTATATATGTTTGATAAATTAAAGGAGCTAACTAAAGATACTGCCATTTACGGCATCAGCACGATGGTGGGGCGGTTTATAAATTTTTTGCTTGTTCCTTTTTACACAAATATATTTCTTCCCGAACAGTATGGAATTATCACAAATATTTTTGCATTTGTAGGGATAATGAATATCGTCTTCATCTACGGGATGGATTCGGCATATTTAAAATTTGCTTCTACTCAGGAAGTGGGTGATAAAAAAGATAATTTCTCCACACCTTTCATTTCCATTTTTTTTACTTCTCTTTTACTTTCGTTAATAATTTATTCTGCCGGCATTCCTATAAATAAAATGTTAGCCGTTCCGGGCAATTACAACTATCTGCTGATTTTCGTAATCCTTATTTTGTTTTTAGATGCTAACACGGTTGTTCCGTTTATCAAATTAAGGTTGGAAAGGAAAGCAAAGAAATTTGCCTTTATCAAAACAATTAGCATTCTTATAAATGTTGGGTTAACGCTTTTACTTATTCTAAAATTAGATTTTGGAATTGAAGCAGTTTTTATAAGCAACGTTGCCGCTTCACTTGCCTCGCTGATTTTGCTTCTGCCGGACATTATAAGCGAATTAAAATTTTCTTTCAACAAAAAATTATTCCATCGTCTTTTGAAGTTCGGGCTTCCATACCTTCCCGCCGGCTTTTCATTAATGCTCATACAGGTTATAGACAGACCGATTATGGAACACCTAAGGGGATTATCCGAGCTTGGCATTTATCAGGCAAATTATAAACTCGGCATATTTATGATGTTGTTCGTAAATATGTTTCAGTTTGCATGGCAGCCATTCTTCCTTCAAAATGCAAAAGAAATAAATGCCAAAGAAATTTTCGCCAAAGTGCTCACATATTTTACAATTGTCGGCAGCGTAATATTAGTTGCACTCTCCTTGTTTATAAATGATTTTGTTCAATGGAAAATTTTTGGTAGAACAATTATCGGTCCTGATTATTGGGCTGGAACATTTATAGTCCCTGTTGTTTTACTCGCGTATTTGTTTAACGGATTTTATGTGATATTTAACGCCGGGATTTATATAAAAGAAAAAAGTATTTATGCGCCGATTGCAACGGGCATTGCGGCTTTTTCAAACATAGTTTTTAATTTACTTCTAATACCGCCATTCGGAATTATGGGCGCCGCTTTCGCCACTTTAATTAGTTACATAGTGATGTCGGGCGGTCTATATTTTGTAACGCAGAAGTTTTACAAAATTGAATACGAGCAAAAAAAAATTCTGAAGATATTTTTATTGATAAGTATTGCTGCGGTAGTTTTCTATTCACTTGGAGATTTTGCGATGCCTTTTTATTCCCGGATACTTTTGCTCGTTGGGTTTTTACTTTCGCTCGCAGTTTTTATCATCGATAAAAGTGAAATAAAATTTTTCAAACAACGATTGCATCGGAAGAATAAATGGTAGAGAAGATAGAATTAAAGTTTAAAAGATTAAGCAGCCTGTTTGACGATTTGGAGCTACCGCATTATGCAACCGAAGGCAGCGCCGGAATGGATATTAGAGCGGCAGTGTTGGATGAAATTATTTTAATGCATGGAAAAGTTTATTTAATACCGACAAATCTCTCCGTCGAAATTCCTGCCGGTTACGAAATTCAAGTTCGTCCCAGAAGCGGATTGGCGGCAAAACATTCCATCGGTATTTTGAATTCACCCGGCACTATAGATTCCGATTACCGGGGTGAAATTAAAATAATAATGATGAATTTTGGGGAGGAAAATTTTATCATTAAAAGAGGGGAAAGAGCTGCACAGCTTGTAATATCTAAAATTTATCAGGCGAATATTTCGGAAGCAAAAGAACTTAAAAACAGCAAGCGAGGCAAAGGCGGATTCGGACACACGGGAGTTAATTGAAAATTAAGAATTAATCCAGAGCATCCGTTAGTTAATGAAGTAAAATCCAACTTCTAAATCCTAAGCCGGCAAAGCCAGAACCAAATTATTCTTGTAGAGACATTCCATGGCATATCTCTACGATTAATCTGAAAATATTCACACCATTTTGCGTAGAATATTTTTACTAACATCTAATTTTTCAATACTTTTTCCTTTTTACTTTGCGCTTAATTTTTTAATATTGTTATGCTTCATTAAGCATTTCTACTTTCTACTTAAACATAACCGGAAAATTTTGAATGTCAGATTTCGTTCATCTTCATAATCATACACATTATAGTCTGCAGGACGGCGCATGCACAGTTGAGTCTCTTGTTGCGGCAGCAAAAAAACACAATATGTCAGCCGTTGCTTTAACCGATCATGGAGTAATGTACGGCGCAGTTGAGTTTTATAAAAAAGCTTCTAAAGAAGGCATTAAACCAATTATAGGAATGGAAGCTTATGTCGCGCGCGATGGTTCTCGTTTTGAACGTGGAAAAAGCGAAGACGGGACAGGAAAAAAAAAGAAACCTTATCATCATTTAATTCTTCTTGCTAAAAATAATCAAGGTTATAAAAATCTTTCAAAACTTTCTACTCTGGGACATACGGAAGGTTTTTACTACCGTCCTCGTGTTGATGTTGAACTGTTGAAAAAATATAGCGAAGGACTAATTTGCACAACTGCCTGCGTAGGCGGAATTGTTTCGGTTCATCTTGTTCAAGGCAATTATAAAAAAGCAAAAGAAACAGCAATAATCTACAAAGAAATATTCGGCGACGATTTTTATCTTGAGATACAGGATCACGGCATGGCAGCCGATATCGCGGTGCTTGAAGGAATGCCGAAACTTTCGAAAGAACTCGGTATAAAATTAGTTGCAACTAATGACTGCCATTACATCGAACAGGAACATTCCATTGCGCACAATATTCTTCTTCTTCTTTCGGATAAAAACGGCGAAGATTATAATAAACTCCGCTATGGTACAGATCAGATTTATTTTAAGTCTGCCGAAGAAATGAAAAAACTTTTTAAAAATTATAAAGATGCAATTGATAACACGATTGAAATTGAAGAGAAAGTAAATTTGAAACTCGATTTTGAAGGGCATCATTACCCAGTTTTCCCAATTCCCGAAGACTCATCTGCAAAAACTCTTGACGACTATTTCGAACTGCTTGCACGTGAAGGCGTGAAAAAAAGATTTTCTAAAACAACCCCCGAAATTGAAGAGCGCCTTGATTATGAAATTGAGACAATAAAAAAGATGGGCTTCTCCGGTTACTTTTTAATTGTGCAGGATTTTATCAACGCTTCAAAAAACATGAATATTTCGGTCGGTCCCGGTAGAGGCAGCGCCGCCGGCAGTTTAGTTGCTTATACACTCGGCATCACTAATATTAATCCGCTCGAATATGATTTGCTGTTTGAACGATTTTTAAATCCGGAGCGTAAATCAATGCCCGATATCGACGTTGATTTTGCAGATGATAAACGCGGCGATGTGATTGAATACGTGCGCAAAAAATATGGCAGCGAATGTGTAAGCCAAATAATTACTTTCAATCGGCTTTCTTCAAAAGCTGTGTTAAGAGATGTTGCTCGTGTTCTAAAAATTTCAATTCCGACTGTAAACAGCATCACGAAATTTATTCCTTCAAAATTTGGCAAGGTTTTTACAATAGAAAAGGCGCTTGATGAAGTCCCCGAATTAAAGTGGGTAAAGGAATCTAAAGACCCTCAAATAATTAATCTCATAAAATATGCAAAAGTCCTTGAGGGCATGAACCGCAACTCTTCCAAACATGCTGCCGGCGTTGTTATTGCTCCCGGCGATGTTAGCGATTATGTTCCGTTATCGTCACCACAAGGGCAAACGGATATTGTAACCCAATACAACATGAAAGACATTGAAGGCGCCGGACTGCTGAAGATGGACTTTCTCGGACTTCGCACATTAACTATTATTCAGGATGCGCTCGAAATAATCAAAAAGAATAATGGTGTGGAAATAGATATCGATGCCGTACCTCTTGATGATGAAGAAACTTTCCAGCTTTTTTCAAAAGGTCAAACAACCGGTGTATTTCAGTTTGAAAGTGCCCCGATGCGGGAATATTTGAAACGACTCAAACCGGGCAGTTTAAAAGATTTGTCTGCTATGAATGCACTCTACCGCCCCGGTCCTATGGAGTTTATTGATGACTTCATTGAGAGGAAATTTGGACGCAAAGAACTTACTTACATGCACCCGCTGCTTGAACCTATATTAAAAGAGACTTACGGTATTATTGTTTACCAGGAACAGGTAATTCAAATTGCAAATAAAGTTGGCGGTATAAGCCTTGCCGAAGCGGATAACCTGCGGCGTGCGATGGGGAAAAAAGATTTGAAGGCGATGAAGGAGCAAAAAATAAAATTCGTAGAAGGTTCGGAGAAAAAAGGGATTTCAAATAAAATTGCCACCGAAATTTTTGATGCGATTGATAAATTTGCAAACTACGGATTTAATAAAAGCCACGCGGTTGCATACAGTTTTGTGGCTTTTCAAACCGCCTACTTAAAAGCTCACTACCCCGAAGCATTTTTAGCCGCTAACTTAACAAACGAATTTGGCAACAAGGATAAAGTGACAACATTTTTGGAGGACTGCCGAAAATTAAAAATTGAAGTGCTGCCACCGGATGTAAATAAGCCATCAGTTTATTTTGATGTTGAAAATAAGAAAATTCGTTTTGGTATGTCTGCAATTAAAAATGTGGGCGTTTCTGCCGTTGAGGAAATAATTCGCAGCCGTGAAAAATTAGGGCGAAATTTTTCGAGCATATTCGATTTCTGCGCTAACACCGATACGCATGTTGCAACTAAAAGAGCGCTCGAAGGATTGGTGCTTGCCGGCGCGTTCGATTCTATTGATAAAGATCGAGCAAAATTATATGTAGTAATTGAAGAGGCTCTCGAGTTCGGACATAAAATTCAAAACTCTAAATTAGCCGTTGAAAATAGTTTGTTCGGCGGGATGGAAGAGGAAGTTAGAATAACAGAACCGCCGTTTAAACAGGTAACTCCTTGGACTGAACGCGAGCAGCTCGCAAGAGAAAGAGAAGTAATTGGTTTTTATGTAACGGGTCATCCGCTTCGACCGTACGAAATAGAATATCAGTCATTCACTACAATTCATCTTGGCGAGACGGAAAAACTTGTGGACATGGATACAGTGCGAGCCTGCGGTGTTATAACATCATTGAAAACAAAAATAGATAAATCTGACCGAACAATGGTTTTCTTCACGCTCGATGATTTCTCCGGTTCGTGCGAGGCTCTTATGTTTTCAAGTTCGTATGAAAAATATGGCGAGTTTGTTAAAGAGGAAGAATGTGTGTTTATTATCGGCAGACCCGAAAGCAGCGGCGACGCTATCAAACTTCATATTGAAGAAGTGATGCCGATAAAAAAAGCAAGAGAACGCTTTTCTCAAAGCGTAAAAATTGTTTTAGAAAATGATAATTACACTGTTGACAAAATTGTCGGAATTAAAAAAATACTAAAAAAACATCCCGGCAATCTACCCGTTTATATTCATCTATTTAACGGCGGCTCGCGTCCTCGCATATTTTTCTTAAATGAATCTAAAGTAAAAATAACAGACAAATTTATTGAATCAATAAAAGAACTGCTCGGCGATGATTCGCTTTCGTTCAATCAGAAGTAAGAAATAAGAAGTAAGAAGTCAGAAGTCAGAATGCAAT
>MNYQ01000209.1 GCA_001873185.1 Ignavibacteria bacterium CG2_30_36_16
ATAAGTGTGAACTTTGGAAGGATCTATCGGTATCTTAAAGCAAAAGAAGTAGAACCGGTGGCTTCAACCGCATAGAAACAGAGCAAGAAGAGTGTTGTTTTGGTCAATATATCAAAGAACAGATTTAATAAATGTAAAAAATCAAATAAAAAAATATTACACAACATTTTTTGGACTTATTAGCCAAAAAAAATTTAATCAACAGTTTTTTTCAACACTAAAACTAAAAAAGCATTACTTTATGAAATTAGCTTTTTAGAGTGGACTCATTTATACTTATTAACAATATTCTTCCCAACGATCCTGAAGTTAATAATAGGAGGGATCTTGCTGAATATTTGTTCAACCTTCATGCTTCTTATTTACCCAAATTTAATAATTCCATCCACTCAAATTTCCCAAGAGAGTTCAAATTGATTGGTAATTACCCTAATCCTTTCAATCCAATTACTAATATCGTATACGAAGTTCCAACTCAATCTGACATTGAAATAAAAATTTATGATATTCTTGGAAATTTAATTAACTCATTAAAAGTAGCAGCACAGAATCCAGGAAAACACACAATTACATGGAATGGTAAAAATTCTATCAATACTGATGTTGCAAGTGGAGTTTATATATATCGTTTTATGGCTTCGCCTAGTAGTGGGCAAGCAACGTTTCAATCTACTTCAAAATTTATACTTTTAAAATAAATTTTAACCTTCAATTTTATTAAAAGCCTCATCTAAAGGATGAGGCTTAATTTAAAGCATTTCAGGATGTTCCGGTTAAACAATCCCCAAAATGAATCTATGTGTCAACGACCACATAATTCCCCAGTTGTAGGTTCACAAGAATCCTCAGTTTAAGAAAGAAAAACCCGTTATAATTCCAAGTCCCGCCTGCCTGCTACAGGCTGGTATGGGACGAAATATGGGGATTGAGTGGAAGTAATTACAAATTATATTGAAAATACTACAGATTCTATATTTATTTTTATCTATAAAATTATTTTTGACAGCAATGGACGGTGATTGCTGAAGTTTAGATTTTTTTTTAATTTCTTGCAAAAAAATAATCGATTCTCTATATTTACACGCTAATTTTGAAGTCATTAATGCCGGGATGGCGGAAGTGGTAGACGCACAGGACTTAAAATCCTGTGGGAATTAATTCCCGTGCCGGTTCGAGTCCGGCTCTCGGTACTAAAAAATGAACAATGTACAATTAAGAATGAACAATTAAAAAAAATAGATCATTGTACATTATACATTCTTCATTGTACATTAAACTGGGTTCTTAGCTCAGTTGGTTAGAGCGTCTGCTTGACGTGCAGAAGGTCATAGGTTCGAATCCTATAGAACCCACTAAATGTCGGAGTATTCTCCGATTTTTTTTATTATAGAAATTTATGGAATCAATTAAAATAAGATTCCCTGATGGGAACCAAAAAGAATTTAATAAAGGCATTACAGGTTATGAAATAGCAGAGTCTATTTCACCGCGCCTTGCTCAGGAAGTACTTGCTGTTAAAACCAACGGATGCATCAAAGATTTGCATTCAAAATTTAACGAGGATGCTTCTGTTAAATTTTTAACCTTTGATGATGCTGAAGGTAAGGAAGTATATTGGCATTCCAGTTCACATCTTATGGCGCATGCAGTTAAGGAAATTTTTCCGGAAGCAAAATTTGGCGTTGGACCCGCTATTGATGCAGGTTTTTATTACGATATAGATATTGAACATCAACTTACTGAAGACGACCTTTTCAAAATTGAACTCAGGATGCTTGAGATCGCAAAAAAAGATGAAAAGTTTAATCGTCAGGAACTTTCTAAATCGGAAGCTCTTGAATTCTGGAATAAGCGTGGCGATCAATATAAATTAGAAATTATTTCCGGTCTTGATGAAAGTTCGGAAACTATAAGTTTTTATCACGAAGGAAATTTTACAGATCTTTGCACCGGTCCTCATCTTCCTTCGGCGGGCAAAATAAAATTTGTAAAACTGCTGAATATTAGCGGTAGTTACTGGCGCGGCGACGAAAAAAACAAACAGCTCCAAAGAATTTACGGAGTTTCGTTTCCCAAGAAAAAAATGCTTGATGATCATCTTTTTGCTTTGGAAGAAGCGAAGAAAAGAGATCACCGTAAACTTGGAAAAGAACTTGAGTTGTTTTTTATTTCTCCAAAAATAGGACAGGGACTTCCAGTCTGGCTCCCTAAAGGCGCCATATTGAGAGAGACGCTGGAAAATTTCTTAAAAGATGAACAGCGGAAAAGAGGATATCTTCCGGTCATTACTCCGCATATTGGGAATATAAATCTTTATAAAACCAGCGGGCATTATCCTTATTATAAAGAGAGTCAGTTCCCGCCAATAAAATTTGCTGATAGTGAAGAGGAATATTTGCTTAAACCGATGAACTGTCCTCATCATTTTCAGATATATGCATCAAAACCGAGAAGCTACCGAGATCTTCCGATTAGATATGCTGAGTTTGGAACTGTGTATCGTTACGAACAGTCAGGTGAACTTAACGGACTTACAAGGGTTCGCTGCTTTGCAGTTGATGATTCCCATATGTTTGTAAGAGAAGATCAGCTAAAACAAGAATTGTGCGATGTGATAGATCTTATACAGTTTGTTTTTAGCACTATGGGCTTTAAAGATTTTACTACGCAGCTTTCGTTCCGCGATGAAAATGTTGAAAAATACGGCGGAGATATTTCTCTTTGGGAAAAAGCTCAGCAGGAAATAAAAGAAGCTGCCGAACTGATGAATTTAAAATATAATATTGCTGAAGGCGAAGCGGCTTTCTATGGACCTAAAATAGATTTTATGGTTAAAGATGCACTTGGAAGACAATGGCAGCTCGGAACTGTACAGATTGATTATGTGATGCCCGAACGATTCGATCTTGAGTATGTTGGAAGCGACGGACAAAAACACCGTCCGGTTGTAATTCACAGAGCGCCGTTCGGTTCATTGGAAAGATTTATAGGAGTTTTAATCGAGCATTTCGCGGGAAATTTTCCTTTATGGCTTGCGCCGGTACAGGTTGCTGTTTTACCTGTATCGCAAAATTTTATTGAATATGCTTCCACAGTTGCCAATGCGTTAAAGAATTACGATATTCGCGTAAATCTTGACGAAAGAAGTGAGAAAATTGGTTATAAAATACGCGATTGGGAAACTCAAAAGGTTCCTTATATGCTTGTCGTTGGTGAAAAAGAACAATCGGCGGGGGCAGTGTCCGTAAGAAAACATAAAAAAGGTGATATCGGAATCTTGTCTTTGTCCGAATTTATTGATAAAATTAAAGAAGAAATAAGTACAAAAGAATCTTCAACAAACTAAGAGGTAGCGAATCGCTCAAGTAGATGAAATTAGGGTAAACGAAGAAATATCGGCCCCTAAAGTAAGAGTAATTGATGTTGACGGGTCACAGCTCGGAATTTTTACAGTTCGTGATGCTTTAAAGCAGGCTCATGAACGCGGGCAGGATCTTGTGGAAATTGCGCCGCAGGCTAAACCACCGGTATGCAAAATAATCGATTATGGAAAATTTAAGTACGAGCAGCAAAAACGGGATAAGATACAGAGAAAAAATCAGCAGATAACTTTGCTGAAAGAAATCCGTCTTCACCCAAATACGGATGTTCACGATTTTGATTTCAAAGCAAATCATGCGGTTAATTTTTTAGAAGAAGGAAATAAAGTAAAAGTATCCGTAATGTTCAAAGGTCGTGAAATGGCTTACAAAGAGCAGGGCGAAGAGTTACTGAATAGATTTATTGAACGAGTGGAAGATGTTGCAAAGGTTGAATCTCCGATTAAGATGGAGGGTAGAAACATGAACATCATACTTGTTCCTTCGAAATTAAAAGGAAAAAAGAAATAATTTAGGAATACGGACATGCCAAAAATGAAAAGCAACAGCGGCGCATTAAAGACATTTAAGAAAACCGCTTCAGGTCATTTAAAAAGAAAAAAGGCTTACAAAAGCCACATACTTTCGTCTAAGTCGACGAAGAGAAAAAGAAACTTACGACACGCAACATTAGTTTCTAAGTCTGAAGAGAAGCGTGTAAAAATTATGATTCAATAATGAGAGGAATAGAATAAAATGCCACGTTCAAAGAATAAGGTTGCTTCTCACCGCAGAAGAAAAAAAATACTTGAACAAACCCGGGGTTATTGGGGTAGTAGAAAAAATGTTTTAACCGTTGCAAAAAACCATTTAGAAAAGGGTCTTGTTCACGCTTATCGTGATAGGAAACTAAAAAAGAGAACCTTTAGACAAATCTGGATAGTGCGTATAAACGCAGCTGCCAGGTTGAACGGAACTACATACAGCAGACTTATAGATTCTCTTAATAAAAAAGGTATTGAGATGAATAGAAAAGTACTGGCAAGTGTTGCAGTGGAAAACCCATCTGCCTTCACCGAGCTTGTAAAGTTCTCTGTCAACTAAAATTTAATTACCCTCCCGCCATAACTGTTATATAAGTTTTGCGGGAGGGTATTGTTTTATATAATCCAGATTGCCGTTATGCTTGATGAAAAAATAGAAACCATCCATTCCGAATTCCTGAAAGAAATCCCGGAAGCCGATAACTCTAAAAAAATTGAAGAGATAAGAATAAAATACCTCAGTCGGAACGGGCTGCTCTCTTCATTATTTGAAGAATTGAAAAATGCGCCTAAAGAAGATAAACCGCTGCTCGGTAAAAAACTTAATGAGATGCGTAATTCAATAGCTCAAACTTTTGAACAAGCAAAAGCGAAAGTTGATACCACTGGAAAGTTTTTCGAAAATAAAATTGATTTATCACTTCCCGGTATCACACGCGCAATCGGCAGTAAACATATTTTAACCCAAACTCTGGATGAGATAAAAAATATTTTTAAAGGGATGGGTTTTTCAGTTACTCTCGGTCCCGAACTTGAATCGGATTATTATAATTTTGAAGCTTTAAATTTCCCGCATGACCATCCCGCAAGAGATATGCAGGATACCTACTTTATCAATAATAACTTTTTACTTCGTACGCACACAACTCCCGTACAGGTTCGCATCATGGAAAAAGAAGAGCCGCCTATAAGAGCAATCATGCCGGGACGTGTTTACCGCAATGAAGCAGTCAGCGCACGAAGCTACTGTATGTTTCATCAGGTGGATGGTATTTATGTTGATACAGACGTAAGCTTTGCCGAATTAAAGGCTACACTCGTTTCTTTCGCGATGCAGTTTTATGGTTCAGATTTGATGTATCGTTTTCGTCCGAGTTTTTTCCCATTCACCGAACCGAGCGCAGAAATGGATATAACCTGTTTTTTGTGCCACGGAAGCGGCTGCAAAATTTGCAAAGGATCCGGCTGGCTCGAAATACTTGGATGCGGAATGGTAGACCCCAATGTTTTCAAATCCGTTAACTACGATTCTGAAAAATATACCGGTTATGCTTTCGGTATGGGTATTGAGAGAATCGGATTACTTAAATACGGTATAGATGACATACGCATCTATTTTGAAAATGATTTGCGTTTCCTCAAACAGTTTTAACCCGGAGATGTTGTTGTGAAAGTATCATTAAACTGGCTAAAAGAATATGTTGACCTCTCCGGAATTCCGGTTAGTGAAATAATTCATAATCTAACTATGTCCGGGCTTGAAGTTGAAGAGGTGATAAATCAGAATGAAATTTATAAAAATTTTGTAGTTGGCTTTGTTAAAGAAAAAATAAAACACCCTAATGCAGATAAACTTTCCGTTTGTAAAATATCAAATGGAACTGAAGAAATGCAAGTAGTTTGTGGCGCGCCTAATGTTGAAGCCGGGCAGAAAATTGTTTTTGCTCAAATTGGCGCCATTGTTCCGAATGGAAATTTTAAAATTACCAAAGCTAAAATACGCGGCACAGAATCTTTCGGGATGATTTGTTCTGAATCGGAACTTGAGATAAGCAGCAATCACGAAGGTATCATGGTTCTTTCGTCCGAACTAAAAGAAGGAACTCCAATATCCGAAGCATTAGGTTTGGATGATGTTCTTCTCGAAATCGCAATAACACCGAATCGTTCCGATGCGCTTTCACACTTTGGCGTTGCAAGAGACCTTTCCGCAATATTTGATCGCAAACTTAAACTTCCGGAAATTAATTTAGAAGAATATGAAAACGGCATTAAAGATTTTGCTTCAGTGGAAATTTTGGATCCGATTAACTGCCCCCGTTATTCGGCTAAGGTAGTTAAAGATGTAATTGTTAAAGAATCGCCAGACTGGTTAAAGCAGGCTGTCCAAAAAATAGGAATGCGTCCTATTAATAACATAGTTGATGTAACAAATTATATTATGTACGAAACCGGACAACCCCTACATGCATTTGATTTGAAAATGCTGAAAGGAAATAAAATTGTAGTTCAAAGTACAACAGTAGAATCTCAATTTACTACGCTTGATTCCAAAGTTCGCAAGTTACCCGCTAACACACTTCTCATTTGTGATGCTGAAAAACCAGTTGCTGTTGCCGGCGTAATGGGTGGAGAAAACAGCGAAGTAACTTCAGATACAAAAAATATTTTAATTGAAAGCGCATACTTCAATCCTTCAAGTATTAGGCGGACAGCCAAGGCTCTCGGTTTAAGTACAGATGCATCGTACAGATTTGAAAGAACAACAAATGCCGGTGGAACAATATACGCAGCGGAACGCGCTGCACAATTGATCGCAGAGTTGAGCGGAGGTAAAGTTGCTCAGGGGACGATTGATGTTTATCCTAACGCGGTAAAGCAGCCTGTTGTTACAGTTCGTTTTGCGCGCGTGGAAAAAATTCTTGGCTATTATGTAGAACCTGAAAAAATTAGAAAAATTGTTCTCGCCCTCGGTTTTGAAATTACTTTTGAAAATGATGAACAAATTTCTGTAAGAGTTCCGTTATTCCGTCCCGATGTTGAAAGAGAAATTGATGTAATTGAGGAGATAGCCAGAATTAACGGATATGATAACATTCCCACCATTTCAAGTTTTTCGGTACCGCTTGGGGTTAAGCACGACGAATCATCTTTTTATGATAAAGTGAGAGATACCGCCGTTGGGCTTGGCTTTTACGAGATGATTAACAATCCTCTGCAGAATGAGAAAACAGCGGCTTTAACCGGTAATCAGATTGGTGTTTTAAATCCTCAAAGTTTAGATATGGCATATCTGCGTACATCGCTTGTCCCGGGTGCGCTTATGGTTGCTGCAAAAAATTTCAACGTCGGCGAAAAAAATCTTGCACTTTTTGAAATTGGAAATGTATTCAACAAAAATTCTGAAGAAACTGAAATAAAAAGTTTTTCTGATTTCAAAGAGGAAACTAAAATAATATTCCTTCTTTCAGGCAAAGCATCTCTTAAAGAATGGCACGGCAGAGACAAAAATTATAGCTTTTATTATTTAAAGGGGCTAATTAATTCATTTTTAAATAACTTTACACTTGACAATGTTTTAAATGATTCATATTATCACAGTGGAAATAGAATTTTCGATTTCATTTTTGCCAAAGAACACGATGGAAACCTGATTGGCAATGGTGGAAGGATAAATAAGGAAGTTCTTAATTACTTTAACCTACAGCAGGAAGTTTTTTGTTTTGAGTTGGATTTGAATTTACTTGAAAAACTCTCAACTCAAAAAAGCAAATACAATCCTTTGCTTAAATATCCGAAGATGATGCGTGATTTCGCATTTATTTTCGATAAAGAAATTGAATACGAAGACGTTGCCGAATTCATAAAAAAGAATGGCGGCAGCCTACTTCAATTTGTAAGGATTTTCGATTTGTTCGAGAGCGAGTCGCTTGGCGTTAATAAAAAAAGTATGGCTTTTGAACTTGAATACTTTAACGAGAATCGAACATTGAAAGATGAAGAAGTTGAAAAAGATTTTAATAACTTGATAACTTTAGTTTCAAACAAGTTTAACGCAAAACTTAGAGGAAATTAGTTGCCCGATTTATCTAAATATGATTTATTGCTCTCCGAGTTAAGCGCTATTGAAACGCAGCTAACTATTTTGATAGATAAGTATAACGATAATGCTGATCGGAATAAAGAGCTGGAGGATGAAGTTAACTTATTAAAAAAAGAAAATTTTTCACTAGGGCAAAAGCTAAACAGATTTGAAACTCAGTCTATTTCTACTCCCGATAGTGAAGATATGTTTGATTCTGCAACTAAAGCAGAAAAAGAAGATTTAAAGAAAAAAATTCAAAATGTGATCACCAAGATTGATCGCCATTTGAGTTCTTAACATTGTTGTTCGTTTGATGGATATGGATTACTTGAACGGAAAAAAGAAGCTAAAAATAAAAATCTTTGATAAAGAATATTCTCTATTAGTTGAAAATGAAGAAATAGCCAAAGAACTTGCTATTTACGTAAACAAAGTAATGGAAGAAACCAAAGAAGAATTGCCAGATCAACAGGCTCAGACAATTGCAATTATCGCCTGCTTAAATATTGCATACGACTTGTTCCTTGAAAAAAATAAAAACCGAGAGTTTTTAATTCAGGCAAATGATAAAGTGAAAAAATTAAAGCTTCTTTTAAGCCAATCCGAAATTCCAGACCCATCTTAAACTTAGAGCTTCCGCTCTGTCAGTCCAGTACAATTAATGAAAAACTAACTCTCTAAATATGGGAGTATGACTTTCGGCGTCTATTGCAGACCTCATCTTTGTTTCGGCAAAGAATCCTTTCGGGGATCAGAGGAAGCGAAAAACGTTCGGGCATATTCCCACTGTGTCATATAGAGTTTTTCTATGGTTGTCTGGTACTGGCAGAGCCGGTTTTATTCACAATATCCACTTTGGAGGAAAAATGGAATTATTGTTGTTAATACCTATGGCTATAGTCCTTGTGGTATTATTTTTCTACCTTGGATGGAAACTGAATTCCAAACTAGGAAAACGGAGTCTAACAGCAGCCGAGGAGAGATCTAAACAAATAATAAGCGATGCAGAAAAAGAATCTAATAACTTAAAAAGAGAAAAATTACTCGAAGTAAAAGACGAATGGTATAAGAAAAAAATAGAATTTGATACTGAAGTAAATCAAAAGAGGCAGAAGCTTAATACTCTTGAAAAACAACTTTCTACAAGGGAAGAAAATATCGAAAAAAAATTCGATTTGGTGATTAAAAAAGAGAGGGATAGTAAGCTATTTGAAAAAGAACTTCAAAATTCTAAAAATTTACTCGATTCAAAATTAACCGAGATTCGAAAACTTGAAACCGAACAAAATATACGGCTGGAAAAAATATCCGGTTTAACTGCCGATGAAGCAAAAAAAATTCTCATCGAGAATATGGTGAATCAGGCTAAAGTGGATAGCGCACAGTTGGTTAAAGAAGTTCACGACCAGGCAAAAATTGACGCCAAAAAAGAAGCGCAAAAAATTATTGTTCAGGCAATCCAGCGCTCAGCCGCCGACCATGCCATTGAAACAACTGTTTCCGTTGTACAAATACAGAACGATGAGATGAAGGGACGGATAATCGGCAAAGAAGGGCGCAACATAAGAGCCTTTGAATCTGCCACCGGTGTTGACGTTATAGTTGACGATACTCCCGAAGCGGTTATCCTTTCTTCGTTCGATCAATTTCGTAGAGAGATAGCGCGTATTGCACTTGAAACGCTAATAACCGACGGTAGAATTCATCCTGCACGGATCGAAGAAGTAGTTAACAAAGTCCGCGAAGAACTTGAAGAAGATATCTTACATGAAGGTGAAAATGTTATTCTTCAACTCGGACTTCATTCTATGCACAAAGATTTAATTCGCCACATCGGCAAAATGAAATACCGCTCAAGCTATGGACAAAATCTGCTTCAACACAGTATTGAAGTTGCCTATCTTACAGGCAATATGGCTGCCGAATTAGGATTAGATATTAACCTCGCTAAACGTGCCGGACTTCTGCATGATGTTGGTAAAACTGTTGATAAGGAATTTGAAGGACCGCACGCGCTGGTAGGATACGAATTAACTAAAAAATATAAAGAACATCCGATAGTAATTAATGCAGTAGGTTCACATCACGAAGATATTGAAATGGAACATCCGATTGCCACGCTTGTTCAGGCTTCCGATGCTATTAGCGGTGCGCGCCCCGGCGCTAGAAGAGAACCTCTTGAAGGTTACGTTAAACGACTCGGAACTCTTGAAGCGCTTGCTACGTCATTTGAAGGAGTAGCTAAAACTTATGCAATACAGGCGGGGCGTGAAATTCGCGTTGTAGTTGAGCATGATAAAATTGATGATGTTGGCGCCGATAAACTTGCGCGAGATATTGCTCAGAAAATTGAATCTGAAATGGAGTATCCCGGACAAATAAAAGTTACCGTTATTAGAGAAGTGCGTAAAATTGGCTACGCACATTAATTAGAATTAAAGGTGTTATTATATCGGTGTTACTTTCAGTCAAAGGGAAGTTTGCTGATTTGATAACACATTTTTAATTTCAGGTTTATATGTCGAAACAAAAAATTAAAGTTGCAATCACCGGAAATATTGGCTCGGGCAAATCTCTTTTTTCAAATTACATTGAAGATGAAGGTTTCGTCGTTCTCAAAGCAGATGAAATAGGGAAAGAAATTCTTGCTGATGATGAAAAAGTTAAGCAGAAAATAATTAAACTATTCGGTGCCGGCTCTTATATTAACGGAAAGCCGGACACAAAATATCTCGCACAAAATGTTTTCTCCAATCTGGGTAAAGTTCAAAAAATTAATTCTGTTATTCATCCTGCAGTCATTTCCATAATCAACAAAAAGATGAATGAGGAATTGAATTTAAAACCGGTTGTGTTTGTGGAAGCGGCGCTTATTTATGAAGCTGATATGGAAGAGATGTTTGATTTTGTAGTGCTCATTTCTGCTGATGAAAAGTTAAGAATGGAGAGAAAGAAATCGTCAATCAGTTTATCTGAAGAAGAGTTTTTAAAAAGAGACCATAACCAGATACCAGACAGCGAAAAAAGAAAACGCGCAGATTTTATTTTTGAGAATAATTCAACTATGGCTGACTTAAAAGCGAAAGCCAATCTTCTTTTAATGATGCTGCAAAGTTCAGCGGTCAATGAATGACGGCGGCATTTCAAGGAGAGGTTGGCGCGTACAGCGAAATAGCGTGTAAAAAATATTTCGGCTGTGATGTAGAAACTGTTCCATGTTTTAATTTTGAGGACCC
>MNYQ01000226.1 GCA_001873185.1 Ignavibacteria bacterium CG2_30_36_16
ATATCATTTGTTTTTTGCGCATCTGTTATTTTTTGGGCAATTCCCATAACAGCCACAACCTTATCATCAGCGTCTGATAATGGAACTTCAATTGTTTGATAATCGTCATCCGCCGACATACCTTTTAAAGGAACGCCCTGTAATATAACACAGTTTAACGATTCATTTAAATATTCGTCTATGGAATTTCGGAAGTTGATTAAATACTGAGGAATAAAATTATTTTCGTTTTTCCCTTCAATTTGAGTTGTCTTTAACCCCAAACTTCGAGAAAACTTATTGTTAATAATTATGTAACTCCCTTTATTGTCTTTTACCCAAAAGTATTCATCAAGGGCATCAATTTCTTTTCTAATTTTTTCTTTGCCGATAAAAGTGAAGGGATAAAGCGATTTGATATTTTCAAAAATTTCTAAAATTTTATCGTTTTTTATAACCCCTTTAATATCGGTAGATATTCCTTGAATTTGTGTTACGCCTCTAAGTTTGATTTTGTTCTCTTTAATCTTAAATGAACAAAAAATAAAAGAGTCATCAGTTTCGCGGTAAGCATTTAAAGTTAGTTCGCAGTTTATCTCATCACCGGTGTTCAAAATAAATTGTATCTCTTTAACTATCGGTTTCTTGGCTTCTGTTAGCTCGTTAAAGAGTGGCGCTATTTTTTCAGCGGAAGATTCATCAAGCAGGTTAAAAAAATTATTACCTTCTCCTTCAAGAGAGAATAATAATTTCGCTTCTTCATTTGAAGATAAAATATTTCCCGATTCGTCCATTACAACAAAAGGATGTTTGATGCTCTTGTTTAAAACATCAAGTAATTGACGATTTATTTTATTGTCAGCTTTCACAATTTTTTTAATCGCAATTATCCGTATTAGTAATTGTAAATTCATTTGAAGCGGGCGAACTTGCATAACCATCATAAGCTTTAATACGGTAGATATAAGTTTTTTGGCATTGTGAGGATAAATCCTGGTAAATTCTTACAGTTCCGTCAACTTCCGCTACCTGTGCAAATGAACCGCCATCGGTAACATTTTTTCTTTCAATAAAAAACTTAGTTATTGGATGAGTGCCATAATTCCAGTTGAGGTCCATAATTCCGGTTCCGGCGTAATATGATACAAAAAGACCCGTTGGCGCAGGCGGCGGAATGATTCTGGAGTAAATACTTTTTTCTTCAGAATAAGATGAATAACTACCAGCTTCATAAGTTCTTATGCGGTAGTAATAAGTATGCCCCGGTTCAACAGTATTGTCGTTATAAGTAGTTGTATTTCCATCTGTCGTAGCAATTACAACATAAAAGCCGCCTACTTCCATTTTTCTTTCGATGTCAAACGGAGCCACAGTTGGATCATTATCTGTCCATTGTACTTTAACATTTTTTGAGGTTGTGTTTGTCAATGTTACATTAACCGGCGCTCGCAATAAAAACTGAGGAGTACGCGTGCAGGCTTCTAATGACCATGACGAGTCGCTGCTGCTGAAAGCTTTTATTCTGTAGCAGTAATCGGTTGCTCCTACAAGACCATTTGCGCTGTCTGTAAATGTAGTGACGTTTTTACCTACGAAGCCAATTAATTTGAAATTAGAAAAATTAGTCCTTCTTTCAATTCCAAAGAAGTTTTCGTTGCTGCTGTTGTCACGCCATTTTATTTTTACAAGCGCCGGTTCTATTGCAATTACTTCAAGATTTGAAGGCGCTACGATATTAGGCGAACCTCCACTATTGTATGAATTAACAACTTCGGAAAAAGCTGATTTACCAAATTGATTTACCGATCTTATTTTATAAAAGTAAACGGTGTCGGGCATTAAACCATCATCATTTATATTAAATACCGTTACACCCGGTGAGAATGCCAAATTAAATGTTCCTGCAACTCCTTCTTTTCTCCATATTTCAAAACCGGTAAGAGATTTTGAAGTGTCTTTCCACGACAAATTTATAGAAGAGGGAGTTAAAGAACGAAGTTTGAAGTTAAAAGGTGTGCTCGGTGGAGTTCTGTCTTCGGAAATTAAAATATTTTTCATCGTATCCGTTTGAGCATAAGTGCCATCCGAATCAAAATAAACTAAAAGATAATTTACCGTTTTCCCTATTGCTGTTTTATCGAGATAAATTCCGATCGCTGGTTGAGCGTTCACAAAAGGATATGTGTTTATAAATTGTCCGTTAATGTAAAGATGAACATACGCACCGGCTTTTGAAGCAGTATAAGTATATTGAATTTGAGTGCCATTATAGCTTATTGTATCATTCGAAAGAGGATACGTAATTGTAATTTTTGCTGTGCCGGCGCCGCCCGTTCCGCCAGTATTTGTATCGCTATTCGGATCACTTAAAAAATCGCCGCAGCCGCTAAAAATTAGGACGGCTAAAAATACTGTTAAACTATATATTAATTTCTTTTCCATTTTTTTCTTTAAACCATTTTATGCGAAGATGAAATTAGCTCGGTATCTGAAATCTTTCTGAACTTTATTAATCGAGCCAAATTCATCTTAAAAATAAAATTTTATTTCTTAATTACGGCTTGCTCATTTAAACGTTAGATCGATCATAATCAATATAATATGTTCTGGATTCTCCCGGTTTTAATTCGTCTAAAAACAGATAAATAATATTTGTTTCACTATTGTATTCATATTTCGCCGCTTTGGTGCCTATCAGTTCAGTACTTAATGAAACGTTAGTCGCCTTATCATTTAAATTAATGTCAACTATCATTTCATTAATTATTTCTATACCAGGATTAGAGATGGTTACAACCGTTCGCCTGTCGCTTCTTCTTTCAACACGTAATTCCACATAATTTTTTCTTGCATACCATTTTTCAATTTCGGAAGCGGTAGTAATCCATATTTTTTTCCTTTTCATGTCGCGAATTAATTCTTTAACGACACCTATATTTTCGGGTTTGCACTGATATTCTGTGTGCATCTTAAAAATGTATAATCCGCCTTCAAATAGTAGCCGGTCAACATCTTCCTGATAAGTATATAACTGAAACTCGGGCAAAGTTAATCCAAAATCTCGAATTACTTCGTAATCATCTCTTGCCGTTTTAGTTATAGAAATTAATCTTTTATCACCGCGAATGATTGGTCGGGGAACGGAGCGATCGGTAAGTGAATCTGTAACTACATATTTGTAACCTGCTTCTGCGAGAGCCTTAAGTGTGTTCTGATCAAAAAGTCCGTAATAAGGCAAACAGCCAATCACTTTAGAATTTGAAATAGATTCGAGTTCTTTTTTTGCATTGGATAATTTATCAAATTGAAGTTTATACTCATCGAGAGTATTTATTGTATCGTTAATAGAAGCTAAATAACCAATATCGACAAGAGCGGCAATATCACCAAACCCGGCAGCAGTTTTTATTAGAGCAGAATTTATTTTAGCCTTTTCCGGCGACACGAAAAATGTTGCTCCCACATTTTCGCTTCGTAACACAGAAAATAAATTATTTAAATAGCCGGCGTTATCTCCAATTGAAGGGGCAATTACCGCGGCGGCATCAAAACCTGCAGGCCAGTCTTTAACAAAAGCAACCGGTTTATATGTAAGCCAGTTTACACCATTGTTAAAGAGTCGATCAAAAAAGATGTAATCTTCCTGCACGCCCATAATAGAATTTATTTCAAATCCCATCCATACAAAACGTCCTTTTCCATAAGTACCATATACAATACCTGCAGATTTTTTAATCCCCTCGCGAACAAGTCCTTCTTCAAGCTTGTAATTGTACCAGAAAGAAACTTGTATAGTACGGGGATCTTTAACCTCAACAGCCATCGGTCTATCCCATGTAGCAACTTTTAGAGGATAACCGGTAGGAATATTTGCAGTTATAGGAAGCCCTCCGCGCAAGGTATGAATTTTAGTCATGTCATCGTTAGAAACTTCTTTTGTAAATCTAAGTCCATAAACTTCAGAAAAGAACTCCCAGCCTCTCCATTTTCCGTCGTCGGAATAAGTGCCTGTACCGCTTGTAGCGAACACGCTTCCCCCCTGATCAATGTATTTCTTAAGCTGCACAACTTCTTTGTCGCTCAAAGATCTGCAGCCGGGCATAACTAATAGGTCATACCGGAAATGCAGTCCGAGTTCAATCGTACTATCTGCTATTATATCATAATTATGTTTCGAGTTTCCGAGAAAATTCTTCCATGTAGTAATATTATCATTTAACCAGGTACTGCCGGGTTCAAGCATATTTTCGGTATACTGAGAATAGAGAATACCTATTTTTGCATTTCCACCATAAAAAGCGCCACGAATAATTTTTGAATCGGGCAGCACTTCATTAACGCCAATTCTACCGTAAACTCCTCGCAAAATATAAAAGTAAATGAGCAGTGCACCGGCTACGAAGAGCAAACCAAAAATAATTATGAAAAGCTGGCCTGCGCCTCCTTTGCGGGCTTTAACACGCCGCTTAGTTTTTTGCTCTTCTTTGTTATTTTCTGATTTCTTTATCGCCACTTCAATGCTCCGGAGTTTTTATCTTCTTTAGTAGGCACGTATCCTTCGGAAGTATATTTATAAAATTTAGTTTCTGAGGGCGTGGTTTCCGGATTAGACTGCGGTCTTGCAGTTCCTCGCATTTCTACATAATCGCTGCCTGCATACTGCCGGGGACGAACCTGAGCAAATCTGCTCTGGGTGCTTCGCGGAGAAGGACGACCCTGCTGATTTACGAAAATCGGCTGGCGTTCTACAACGGCTGGCTGCTGCGATTCAATGTATATAGGCTGGGGCATAACTCTTGGCTCTTGCTGTCTCTGCTGAATTTCTGCAGGAGTAACTAACTCAGCACGTATTGTTTCTGCCTGAGGTGCAATTGCCTGCTGCCCTCTTGCTTCTCTTACCTTGTAAAGTATATAAGCACCAATTGCTAAGATGAACGTGCTTATTGTAGCTACAAGAATGATTGTCGACAGTATGGGAATTAGTTCCATTTTGTCCTCTCTTCTTTAATAAACTTATGCTTTAACAGTGCCGACTCGTTCAAGTTTTCCCCAGCTCATTTTAATACCGAGGAATTCTTCGATTGTCGACATGAATTTACAAATATCAATAACAAGGATGAAAAACATCCTGTAAATTATTGCGTAACCGATTAATCTAACTTCTTCTTTCTCAACTGCAATACAGTAAAGAGCAGTAACCATATCCAGCAAAGCAAGACCAGCCCACCAGAAGAAGATGAGCGATGTGAAACCAAATGCTAATGCTGCAACTATAAAAAACAAATTTGCGGCAATGTTCATTGTAGGCCAAATTAATGCTTCGTAAAACATAGACCATAAAACAAATGTATCGCCGAAGTTGATAGTAGGATTAAACAAAAGTTTTTTGTGCTTTCTAATAGATTGCAGAATACCTCTCGTCCATCTGTAGCGTTGTTTTAATAGCTGTTGAAGTTTTACCGGAGCTTCAGTGTATGAGATCGACTGGGGTTCATAATATATTTTCCAGCCATTTGCTAAAATTTTTAACGTAAGATCTGCATCTTCAGCAAATGTATCGCTTGAATAGTAACCTGCTTCATCAATTGCTTTTTTGCGGAATAATCCGATTGGACCAGGAATAATGTTTACAAGTCTTATATAACTTTGAGCGCTGCGAACCATGTTTAAACCTTCAATATATTCCAGTGCCTGTAAATCGGTAAGGAATTTTCTTCTATTCAAGATTTTAACATTCCCCGCAACAGCTCCTATTTCCGGATTGCTAAAGTGTCGAACTCCAAGACGCACCGAATCCGGTGAAAGCTGCGAATCGCCATCCATGCATAAAACTATCTCTGCCTTCGAATATCTAATGCCCGCATTAAGAGCTTTTGCTTTTCCGCCATTGGGTTTATTAATTAAAGAAACTTTTATATCGCCAAATTTTCCTTTGTGATATCCCACTAACTTTTCTGCTACTTCATTAGTTTTATCAGTTGAACCGTCGTTTACAACAATTATTTCATAATTAGAATAATTAAGCTGAAGCAGGGAACGAATTGAATCTGCAACTACTTTGTCTTCATTATAAACCGGAACTATAATAGAAACGAATGGATAAAAACCTGTAGTTTTACTATAAGTGTATTGATTGATATAAAGATAAGCCATTATCAATATTCCAAAATAACGCATAAGCAAAACGAAAAGAAAAATTACCAGCGCAACAATTGTAGAATATTCTATCAGAGATGAAAACGAAAAGATCGTCATCGGCATAGTATATATGATAACGAAGATTAATATTAAAGATAGCAGTCCACTGATGATAATTCGCCTGATGAGTCTTGGCTCTTTATTATCTGTATGAATAACTTCTTCTTTATTCAGAAGGTCTATAGATTTTTTTTCAATTGTAGAATTTTGGTTCATTTTTATACATTTTTTTTAATTTGATATTCAATTACGATGCCAGAACAACACCTCTAAAATTTTAATGTTTTGACGTTTTATCATTTTAGTGTGTTTCAGTTTAAAACGTCGGACGTTGGACGTAACAAAATGGTACAAATTTAAATTTATTTTTTAAGCAGAAAGAGGGAAAAAGACGAAACTAATTTTAACTAAACTCTTAAAAATACGGTTCTTACAACGACCAAAATGCACCGATGTAAAAAAGTAATGCACTGTAACCCGCATCAAATTGTACAGTGCTTGTGGCTGCTAAACGACCTTGAATAGCAAGCCGATCAATGATGCGGTAAGTTCCGCCAATATGAACTTCTCTAATGATGAAATCGCTGTTTTCAATTATCCCGATTTTACCGCCAACCGTAGCCGAACCTTTATTGTCTTTGAATATATCCCAATCAGCCCAGAGGCTATGAGATGTAAAATTTTGCGGTGAATAATAAAGTGTGCTTGTTTTTGCATAATCGCTAAAGAAATATTCATATCCTAAGATAAACTCCGGATAAAAATACTTTCCGCCCCGGAATACAAAACTAAGCCCTTTATTATCATCCGGAAGCTGCAAATATCTAGTGTCAACTGCGATTTTAATTCCCGATTCAAAACGATAAAAGGCATTAAAATCAAAGAAGTTTACGTATAATCTTGTTCCGATAAGCTGCGCCGAATATAATACCTGCGCAGCATCTTGTTTAGTGAAGGCAATATTAAAACTAAACTTCTCAGCCTGTGAGTATCTTAAAAAAACGTTCGCAATTGTTTGTGTAGTAAGCGTGCTATAATAAGCTTTGCCAATTCCCACACCGAGTAAGGCGCCCGGGGCAAGATTAAACAAGATATTCCATCTTAAATTATTAAAATTTGTTCTAAATGTTTTGGAATGAAGAGTATTACGAAAAGCTTCAACGCCGAGGCTTAAGAATGAAGTTACTCCTAAATCTAATCTTATTCCTTGAGAGTACAGCCGAAATCCAAAATTATCTGCGTAAATAGCTGCGTAAGGAGACACTAAAGTATAATTTGGGAAACCCGATAGAAAGCCGCCGAATCCACTTCGAGGCATCCATCCATAGCGCATTTTAACTGTTGAAATCTCTGTTGAATCGAGAACCATTTCCTCCAGCATTTCATCATAAACATCTTCAGCCTTGCTGTACTCACCCATTTTCATATAGCTGTCGCCAAGATATAAATTAACGAGGAAATTATTTGAAGAGTCGGCTTTCAATTTTTGAAATTCCTGAAGCGCTTGAACAGAGTCATTCATTACATAAAAAAGTTGAGCACGTTTTACTGCTACGTCAAAAGAATATTCGTTATCTAAAATTTCGTTATACACTTCTAAAGCTTTATCATAGTTTTGCGCACAAATGTTAAGATCAGCATATTCAACTTTAACTAAAGAACTTGGATCGGCATAAGCCATATATTCATCAAATTTTTCCACAGCGCCCTGGCAGTCGCCGTTTGCAGCGCGCTGACGTCCTTGATCTATAAGACCCATTATTCTTTCCTGTTCAGCCCTCATTTTTGCAAACTCTAAATCAGATTCTAATTTAACGATAATATTTTCATCATTGAAAGATGATTTCAAGCTTGCAAGATATTCATCAGCACGGTCGAATTGTCTTTGGTAGGTTTTTAAAGTAATTGCCGACATTAGTGCGGGGACATAATCCGGTTTCTCTGAAAGGATCTCCGTAAGATATTGTTCGGACAAATCAGTATCCTGTAAAGTCCAAACTCCTAACTGGGCGCGTAATAGTTTGTATTGAATACTGGAAGGGTTTATTTCCAGCAAATCATCTGTAATTTCCATTGCCCGTGTAAATTCCCTATTTGCAGAAAGCGCAAGAGCAAGAGCGTAGGAAGCAGCAGTATCTTGTGGAACAAGCGTTAAATATTTTTCATAATTTTCGATAGCGTCATCATATAACTCCATTTTGGCAAAATAATAACCAAGAGCGCGTAGTGCTTCTTTGTTGTCAGGATTTATTTGTATTTCGTTTTTATATTCTTCCACGCGGGCTTCATAAATGCTGTCCCTTATCGAAGTAACCTGTGTAAAATATTCATACGCATGATTGTTTTGAGTATCGTTTTCATTTAAGTAGCTAACCTGCTGGAAAGCTTCTTCTATACGATTGACTTTCAATAATTCATCAACGAGCCTGTAACGTGTGCTGTAATCGGATGGATTATTACGGATAGTGCGATAGTATGTGTCAATTAGATACTCAAATTCCTTTTTTTTGCTTTCCACACGACCGGTGGATTTATTATAGCGATAGGTAGTATCATTGATAGTATATATATATCCTTTACCGTGCGCTAGATCAAGCCCGTCCATTGCTTCTTTAAAGTATGGGCGTAGTGCAAGAGCATTTTCAAAAGCTTCTATAGCTATTTTAATTTTTCCAAGCCACATTGTAAAATAACCGTAGCGCGACCAGAGACGGTGGTCGTTAGGAAATCTTTCGCAATATCGTTTTAATATTGGCTCGCCTTTTTGAATATGCCCGTTTTTACCGAGTATCTCAGTGTAACGTATAATTTCATCAGACGAAGCATCATCGCGCAGTAAGTATTTATCGTACCACTCTTCGGCAATAAGCCATTCTCCTAAATTTTTGTAACTCTTCCCTATCTCAAGATAGTTAACTGCAACATTTGGATTGATTGCTATTTCTCTTTTATGTCCCTCAATTTTATTATAAAGAAGTGCATACCAGGCTTTTGTAGTGCGGCTTAAATTCTCGTTAATATCTTTATCATTGCTCTTTATTTTACGGGCTGATCTAAAATCGTAAACAGCTTGTTCATATTCGCCTCTTTTTTCAAAACATAAACCCCGAAGATTATAACCTTCTGCTTCTTGAGGATTGGCAGAGATATATCGGTTCAAGAGGCCTATTGCCTCGCCGTACCTGCCACCCTTCATTTTTGTAACAGCTTCAGTTTTTATTGCCGATGTTTTGTTTTGACCCTGCGCGGATAGCTCACCAAAAAAAATTAAAAGAAAGAATATTATAATAAAGGTTTTCATCTCGTTCCGAGTTTAACTGAATCCATATTTGTTTTCATGCTGTTTGTCTTCAACCGCAATCTTTTGAAAAATATCGTCTGCATTTTGAATTGTATCATCAACTTTAATATTGAAAACCGAAATGAAAGGCATTACTTTGGCTAAATAATCCGTTTCATGATATGGCAAATTGCCTTTTACTTTGGAAATTAATGTATTTACAAGTCGTGAGTCTTCTTTTGTAATTAATATCATTACCTTGTTATTTATCATACAGATTTTATCTTTTCTGTCAGTAGCTAACCGGATAGCATTCTCAAGCTGGTTAACAGTCAATAACCCTTTGCTCTCAGCCTGTTCGTCCAGACGGAAGGATACGAGTGTAAAAATTTGACCTGTGCTTTTGTAGAGTGCTATTTGATTATTAAGAATTAGATTAAAATCGTTTACGCTATATATATTGGAGAAAGATAAATTATCAACAGGCGTTTCAATGTCGGCTAAAGATTTGTACTTGAAATCTGCCTTAGCTGCTTTGCTTGTGTCAAATTTAATTTCGGGACCCGGTTTTGGTTGAATTTCAATGGTTACACCTTTATAAGGTTCAATCGAATAATTGGCGGAAAATTGTCCTTCTGTATGACCTACATTTGGAGTAATTGTAATTATTCCACCCTGTGCTTTACCCATGTTGGATTCATTTTTCTGAAGGTAAATTATTCCGGTGGAATATTCGGCTAATGAATCTACAATTTGTTTAGCAAGGGGAGTTGCCGGATCGCCAAGGATAAATAAGCTTGTAATGCCGGAATCCTCAATCGTTTCGGTGGTTTGTGAAAACGCATTTTGAAGTAAAGACAAATTACGAAACCCGATAAATGGGGTAAGTTCATCAAAAACAATTTTATTTGGCTGATACTGATCAACTACGGTAACAATATCATTAAGATATTCAACCAAAAATTCGTCCGGATTTGGCACCTCGTATAAATCCACAGGCGGAGCTACACGCACAACTATTATAAGATTTTGATTCATATATTGCTGCAGATCAAAATCAATAGATGCGGCATGAATCATTAAATCTTTGGGACGCATGTTTGTAAAATATAAACAAACTTCCTTCTGCTTTGCACATTCTAATGCGTATTGGAGACCAACTAAAGTCCTGCCGGATTTGTGTGGACCGATAAGCAGATAAGTTCCGCCACGGTAGAATCCGCCCCACGCATTATCAACTAATGAAATACCTGTATGTATTACTTGTATTTTTCGTTTCATAACTTTCACGTCAAATTTTAATGAATAACTAAGCCAAATACCGTGCCTGACAGATTTTAGCAATTTTGAACCTGAAGCACACTTTTAATATTTTATTTTGCTTCAAGATAATACAGCATAACCTGTTTACGCTCAAACTGATACAGTCCTTACTAATTACTCACCTTACGCAAGAAACATTTAATCGGATGTAAATCGATTCCGATAGCTTTCGGAATCGATAAATTAAATAATTTTTATCCGTTAGCTAACGGACTTCGTACTACAATATCTGTGTAAGGTGACTAATTATATATCAGCTACAGATGTTAAGCAAAAATGGAAAACATCTTTCCTAAAATTTTAGACATTCTGGATATGTTGCTCCTATGGAGCTTTTCCAGGTTTATCATTTATTATGTTAGAGTTTCTGCAAAATAGCTTATCTGTCATTTCGAAGGAGTCTTCTGCTAAAGGCATCCCTTTGGGAGACTGAGAAATCTCTTAAGAACATTAGATTTCTCCCTTCGGTCGAAATGACATTAACCTGAAAAATTTATTTTGTAGAAACTCTGTTCTACAAATAGTTCTCTCCTGACTAAGCGAAATCTAATAAATCTGCCAAGCTCATTAGCACCTCAGGTTATTCCTGATTGTAATTACAATATGTGACTGGCAGACCAAGCCCCATCGGAGCGACATCCTAAGGTTTTCATGTAACTTCTGTTAATTATTTGAATAAAAACCAAAAACAAATAGAGCAGTAGCATTTCCGACGATGGTCGGCTCATTAGTAATATAATCCGCCCAGTCGTCATAATACTTTACGGAATCAGTATTAAAATAATCATATTTCAGATGGGTTCGCGGAATATTATAATTCTTGAGCAAATCCGCCGGAGCCGGGCCTGCAGCAAGACCGCCGGGCAAATAACCATTTTTAAAGTATGCTACCTGGTTATGAAGCTGCACAGGATATTGCGAACCTATATTATGTATAAAACTTAAACCCCAGGGATTTCGTCCGAGCACATAATCGCGCTGTAAAACGGCGAGTGAATCAAAATTCTTTTTGCCGGTTATTTTTTTATACAAAATTGCCTGCAATGATACACCCAGCATTGAGTTGGTTGTTCCCCAGCTAAATGCAATCCCTTCATTAAATACAGATGAATTTTTAAGCGCGTTAAAATGAATTAAGTTGTATAAAATATAATTCTCAAAACGCTTTTCAAATTTCGCAAGTTTGTAATGTGCAAGAGAATTAATATTTCCCCAACTCCACCAATAATCAGATTTTGCACTGTCTGCATAAGTGACAGCCTCATTCAAATATTTTCGATCCTTTTTTGTAATGAAAAGTTCAACAGCGCCGAGAGCAAGTTTGCCCCAAAAGTGACTATCCTGATACATACCGGACTGAACTTTATCAAGAGAAGGAATTTCATTTCGTCTGTTATATACGGCATCTGCAGCTTCGAGACATTTACCGGCAAATTCATAATCACGAAATTTTGCCGCCCAAATTCTTGATGC
>MNYQ01000187.1 GCA_001873185.1 Ignavibacteria bacterium CG2_30_36_16
CAGGCACGCCCACCATTAACAAGAACACGATATGTCTCTTTGAAAGAATTTTCAAGTAATTGTAAATATTCTTTGAGTGAAAGATCATCATCATAATCTTTGGAAACATTGTAAGGCGGTGAAGTGATCATTAAATGAATTGAGTTGTCTGGCAATTCTTTCATGTTTTCCGCTGAACAAAGAATTAGCAATGTGTTTCCTTTTCAAAGATACTTGGCAACTTATCAATAATTTGAAATACTGAATAAGTTTCCTCATTGAATTTTACTTTTCTTAACCAGTTCTCTTTATCAAAAAATTGTTTGAGTTTTGTGTGAGTAAATTGCTCGTGAACATTCGGACTGACGACAAGTAAATTTTTAAAATGATTTCCTTTAAATGGGTCGATATGATGAATTTCAAAATATGGTTTGCCGTTCTTCATCAAGAAAGTAAAACTAGAAACTTGACATTTGCCCCTATAAAGTTCCAATAAAATTTTTCTAAATGATGCTGGAACATTTTCTTTTGTTTTTATTTGAGGTACAATTCTCGTTTTTCGTGGCTTGATTTCTTGTTTTGCTAATCTTATAAATTCACTCTTTATAACATCATTAGAAGGTTTGTTTGCAATTATTGATAGTTTCCGTATGTGCTTTTCAACTTCGTTTTCGTTTATACTTTTATCTATCTTTAATTCTAAATCTGATATTTGTCTTTCAAAAACATTTTCTGGTATTATTTTGAATTTGCCATCATCTAATAATTGAATGACCAACTCATCGCCGGCCTTAATATTATTTTTTGTGTAGTAATCTTTTAATCCCCCGATTCTGCATTCACGACTACTGCTCTTGTATGGTGTAAAACTTTTAGTTTCTTCTTTTCCTAATTCGTTTAATAAAAAAATCTTTTTCGTATTTTTAGGAAACAAATCAATCAGAGAAACCGGTATTGCTAAAAGCCCTTTTTGAATTCTGCTTTCAGTAATTTTAATTGTTACATAATCAAAAGGTATTTGGCTTTTTGTTTTCTGCATTTATATTAAAACTAATTTTTGTAAAGAAATTTTCTTAAATCATTTTCACAAAAACATTCAACCCTATCATCTTTTTCAAATTCAACGTCGCCATTTAATTTTTGCAGCATATATACAATTACCTCTTCTTCTATTTCTTGTTTTGTATGAAATACTTTCAAAGACCTGCTACCATCATCAAGGTATTTCCAAATTGTTTCATCAATATTATCTTCATTAAATTGCGTCTGGACTTTATTGAATACCAATTCGCGACAATGAATTTGTCATTAAAATGGGCAGTAGCCAAGCGACCATCCTCAATAACTGCAATAAAATGATCAACATCATCTAAAAGTGCATATTTAATTTTTCGTGTCATCTCAGATACTCGTTTCTCCAATTTAAATATCGAACTGATACTTTGACTTTACTTTTGCCCCAAGCCAATATATATCACCGGTAAGGTTTAATTTTTCATACAACAATTTTCCAAGTTTCAATCCATTTCGAATTATGTCCCTATGAATAATGAAGTTTTCAAGCTCTTCTATTTTTCGAATTTCAGAATTACATTCATTTACATTCTTGCAGTATTTTCTTATAAAGTCCAAATAGGTTTTTACGTCTATAAGTTTCTCAGTGAAAGTAAGCTTGTATTTTGAGAGTATATATCCCAATATAACACTGAGCTCTCGTAATATTGTTTTTATGTCTGCCAAACTCTTTCTTTTCTTCAATGTATATGTTAAACTAAGGTAATGTTCTTCACTTTCAAGTTTATGAAGATGTTAATTTTGAATTATTGCCTCCTCATTTGTTGACATTGCTTATTCTTGTTGCTTCCGTTTGTGTTCGCATCATCACCCAAGAGTTACAAACAACACAATCTTTCAAGCAATACTCAAAATCCTAAAATAAAATTATGTTTATTTGGCAAATGTTTTTATTGTAAGTCTTCTAAAACTGTTAATAATTAGAATTAATTTAGACAAATACAAAAGGAATTTCAAGAGGGATGAATTTAAGTAAATTGGTAGTAATAGCACAGTTCAAAACTATTTTGCATTTATTACAATTTACATTGGACAAATCATTTAATTGAATCGCTAAAGTTTTATTCGCACGCCTGCTCTAATTTCGAACATCTGAAAAGTGCTTATGTTTTCAAGATCGAGATCGAGAGCAGGCCAAATTTCTCCTACTACCGTTTTGTAGCGCGCACCGGTCGTAATCCACATGGGTCCATAAACATTTACATTTATATCCAAACCAAGATCGAAACCGCCGCTCCAGTCTGTCTGAGAATTTGCCGGCACATTAAGGATTTCGGCAAGTTTAAAATCACCGGTTCCAGTCGTATCGATATATAAGGAATCGTAATAAGCGCTTCGCTTGCTAAACCATTTGTATAAACCAAACCCGAATGTAGCTTTAACATTCATAAAATTTGTCTCAATAACTTTATATTCGGCAGCGGCTGATATGCCTGCTATTTCGAGTGAAATTTTTAAATCGGGCAGCGGTATTTCATAATCACTCTCAATGCCGTTTACGGTCAATTTTCTTTTTAGAAATAACTTCTCCTTGTTTTCTTTGTTGAACTTAAAATATTCTACACGCCCAATCCACGTCCAGTTTTCACTTGTTTCCATTCCAAAATAAAATGAGCCGCCGATGGTTGGTTCTAATCTTTCGGCAAGCGAACCGAATGGAATAAAGTATGAGCCGTTCGCTCCGAATACAAAATCGTTCTGCGCATTAGTTTTAAAATTAGAAAGAATAACTACTATTGTTAAAATTGAAAAATATTTTAATATCTTCATAATCAATACATGAATGTTATACCAAGATTAAAATTTAATGCGCTGTGATATGGGAAATCATCATAGCCCATCGAACCTTCTGTTTTAATTACATGCAGGTAATTAAATTTTGTTTGGATTCTAAAAATGTCGCTTAATTTATAAGTTATATCAACACCGCCGTTTATTGCAACGGGATTTCCTTTTTTATCGTTTGCAAAATTGCGGAAACTGTATCCGAATGTGTAATCCACCTGTCCGAAATATTTTTGCCAGTACTCATTGATAAACAAACTCCGGGTGTAAAATAAAATACCACCGCCAGCATAAGGCGTTATGAATAAATTTTCGGTTAACTGAAATTTATAATTTAGTGTAAGCATTAACGGAATAACCGCCATAGACTGTACGGGAGTTATCGTAGCTGCGAGAGTTGAGTCGGAGGCTAAATCAGCCTGAACTCGCGAGCGGTATCGTCTGTCCCAAAAAAGCCAATGCCACTGGACAAGCGCCGAATCTTGATTTATTGTATAATGAGTGTAGCCGCCGTTTAAATTTAAGTAAAATTTATCGTACACCAGGAACGAAAACTCTGCTCCGCCGCCGTAACCCTCTGCACGGTATACCGCCATTTTATCTGAGCCGCCGAAAAGCTGACTTGTTATTGCAGTAGAATATGAACTATAAAAAGTAAGTGATTCGAGATTTTGAGCCGCCGTCTTATTATGCAATAATAATGCAGCAAAAAGAATTAAAAAAATAAATTGTGATTTAATAAACTTGCTTCGCATTTTATAATAATCCGAATTGAATTGTAAAACGTAAAATATCTCCGAGCCGTCCGAAATCCACATAAGCAAAATCGGCTGTTATAGGCACAGGTAGTTTAGGGTTTATGCCTATTCCGATTGAATATGTTTCTTCATCATAAAAGAATTTGTAACCGCCGCGAAGTGTAACCATATTTTGATATGAAGTTTCCACGCCGACATTGATTCTTTCATTATTATCGTTCGGGTGAATTGCTTCAAACACAGCCGTTACCCGGTAGTCTTCATTGTAACCGCCAAATACTTCCATAGCAGCGCCAAGTTTGAAAAGCGTAGGCATGCGGAACATGTCGCTGCGGTATTTAGTTTCCGTGCCAAAATTTTGAATTGCCGCCGCAACACGGAATGAACCAAATCCTGTATAGTAAAGAATTCCGCCATCGAACAATAAGTTGGATGCGTTATATATGTCTATTTTTTCGTTTGTATATTTTAGTGCAACGCCGAATGAAAATTTATCGGTTAATTGGCGCGAGTAACCAAAACTTAAAGCAAGTGCATTTGCGCTGAAAGTGCCCAACACATCATATACGCGCTGCCCGCCCACTTTAACCGTGCGCGGCATTGTACCGAAATCGAATGCATTAACGCCGACAGAAAAAACGCCCGCGCCGGTTTTAAATGCATAACTTGAAGCGATATGTCTAATATCGGCAATCCAGTTTGCGTACGAAACTGAAAGTGAATGTATCTGCGGCGAAAAACCAAGCACACCCGGATTAATAAAAATCGCGTCTGAGTTTAAATCGCCGAGAGCAATAGCCGCTTCGCCAAGCGCAGCGCTTCGTGCAGAAACAGGGACTTCGAGAAAAATAAAACCTGCCGTGCCGGTCTTTTTAAATTCCTGCGCAAAGGTGAAACATGCTGATATTAAAATTAAAAGTAGTATTCGTTTCATTTTAAATTCTTTTATAGTTTTATAACTTTTAATCATCTTACTATTGCAAACTTGCCTATCTTCTCTCCGAGTTTTGACTGGAGATGATAAATATAAATTCCGCTTTCCACAAACTGCCCGTAGCTTGTTGTTTGATCCCACGAAACTATAGCGCCTGTTCCTTCGGGTGCGTCAAGAGTTTTAACAAGATCGCCGCGCACTGTATATATACGTATTGTACACGGGTTCGGAACATTTACAAACTGAATGATATCATCCGAACCTTCTGCGCCGGGAAGAGCAAACTCGCTTCCAATAATAAAAGGATTTGGCACCACAACAATATTATCAAGACTTGCCGCCGGTTTAAATGTAGTAGTGAATGGCGTTACTTTTTTATTCGCGTAAATTGAAGACTCCAACGGCGGAACTTTATTTGAATTCGTTTCTTTGAATACAACTGCAGGATTAACTGACCATGATGCTTTGCCGGTATCGAATGCAGTAAGCGCATAAAAGTAAGCAACCCCTACATCAGCCGTAGAATCTATAAAAATATATTTGCCTTCGGCAGTGTTGTAATAGCCCGGATCTTTTTTCGTAATTTCGCCAACCAAACTCCATGGTCCGATTGCAAGATAATTAGAGCGGTAAAGCCTATAACCTGCAAGATCAAGTATTCCGTCATCCGGGTCGACTATTGATTCTGTTTCCGTTCCCCAGCGGATTTCATTTGCGGCTATCTGCTCTTGTCCACGGTAATAATCCACAGTAAAATCGGGCGCCACCGGAGGATCGGGATGATTAAAATTATTATCGTATGTTAGTTTAGCATTATCGGCAGATGCGTTTAATTCTCTTAGTCCTATCTGCCCGACAAGATTTGCTGTGGTTTGTTTGTCTATAGCCTGTGCGTATGAAATTCCATCTACAATTTCTGCAACCGCAACAACTATCGAATCACCGGGTAAAATATCCCATGGACCTAAAGACATCATAGACCACATGCGGCTTTTCTTCATATAGACTGTATCGCCGGGTGAATTAACAAAATTAAAAGCATTTGCGGGATCTTTTAATACTTCATACTTTGCTTCTTTAGTGCCGAGTATGCCTGTGAAAGGACCGCTAAGGTCAATGGAGTTACTCCCCGCCGACCAACCGAATTTTCTAACAAAAGTAGTTTGATTATTTTTATTTGGAGAAGCATAAATAAGCCGCACTCCGACAAAGCCGGGCGCAAGCCACTCACCGGAAATTTCTCCTCCCGGAAGCAGAGGACCAAAGTTGGCAGAATAATCGAATGTTTCATCCGCAACAGTTAAGGGATAATCTGCAGCCCGTCCCCAAATCATTTTTCTTGAAGGATCATAAAAGAACCAAGTATTGCGTGCGCCGGGGGTTAATGACGGAAACAAAACATTCCACCCGCGGGAGTTTGCCTGCAAACCATAATTAAGAAGAAGATAAAAATTTAACAATGTGTCTTTTACTTCTCTTGTTGGATCAATCGCTTTTATTTCGGCAGAAATATTTTTGAAAACATAATCGTACAGAATATAATTTTCATCCCGCTCCGATCCGTTCCATTGATGCGCTTTTCTTGTAACGCGAATGGGCAGTATTGTTTCGCGGTCATCAACAGTAGTATAATTATAATTGTATTCCCAAACTGTTTCTATATATTCATCGCCGGCATTGGGATTTGTCTGATCCCAGTTTTGATATTTTTTATGTTTAGTAACTAAATACTTAGCGCTGTTTTCACTGCTGATTGTTCCTGCATAAAGTGACCAATCTTCCACACTAATTATGCTGTCGGGCATCCATTCTGCGCCAACCCAAAAACCGCCGGTAACCATATAAGACGGTGAACCGCCGATATCTTCGCGCAGCCAAGATTCGTCGAAGCCGGGCCAGTCGAGTGCAATGCCGCGCTTGCCCCAGTTGCCGAAATTCGGACCTATCTTTCCGAAGAAAACACTCTGCCATAATTTACCGCGGTTGAATACGAGTGAAGGAGATTCAACCTGAGGAAATATCTGAACGGTGAATGCTGTTAGCAAAAGAAGTAATGATAGAAGTTTTATTTTTTTCATATCAATTAATAAATTCATTTTCAAATATTAAAATCCAAAACCGAGCGTGAAGAAAATTTGTCTTGGTATATTTCTAAATGCTCTATAAGGCGCTACAAGGTAACTTAACCTTGAAGGATCATTACCCGGATCTGCCATTGTTACTCCTTGTTCTACCCAATTGTTTAGATCTTCTTTTGTAGTCATAGGAGTAATCCATCGGTTATTAAACAAGTTCATTATCCTTACGCCTATAAGAATTTTATAATTATCAAATCTTATATTTTTAGTAAGGTTAAAATCGAAACTTGATTCGAGCGGATAACGCCGGTTATTTACAGTTCCAATTTTTTCAAATACTGTTGTGTAAGTGAAAGGAGTTCCCGACTGCGCTGTGTAAGTTAAACTTGCTATTGTACTTTCCAAAGGTCGGAAACCGAAAATTTCGAAACCTTCCCCTTCTTTAATATTATATTGAATTAATCCCCGGAATGAATGAGTTCTGTCTGAGCCGGAAATATAGCTGTTTGAAAACTCGCGGGTTTCGCGGCTTCTATAATTATCCGGAAATACTGTCGAGGCACCATAACTCCCCTCGGAAGTTTGCGATAAACTATAACTTAATCTGTAAGACCATCGGTCGAGTGTGATGGTTTCGAATGTAACGTCTATACCGACAGTAGCGCCGTATGTATTATTATCAAATGTTGTGTAGAGATAAAGCGGCTGATTATCATTTGTAAAACCAGCAGGACGATTACGGCTGCCGGTAAATGAAGCAACACGTAATAAGCCAATCTGAGATGCTCTATCATTATAATATAAAGCAACATCAAGACGATGATTTTCTCCTAAAACCTGCTGAAGTCCAAATTCATATTGAATTGTTTTTTTAGGATTCAAATTTGGATTGCCTATGCCCGTCCAGCCGGATTCTGTTCTTCGGGAGAGCGCCTGACTGAATGTCGGCATCGAAGCAAAATGACCGTACTGAAATCTAAATGCCGTACTTTCGCCAATTGGAAAAGAAAGACCAAAACGCGGCAGCAATAAATATTTGGTGTTCGATTTTACTGTCGCCGGATCGCCCACTTTACCCGGTCCGTTTGTTCCCTGATAAAATGGATTGAATTTATCAGCCGGTATATCAGTCTGAAAATTATATGTTTCACCTCTAACGCCGAAGTTTGCGATAATACCTTCATACTCCATTTTATCTTGAATATAAAAAGCGCCAAGCACAGGGAAAGCTCTGTAATACTCGGCAAAACCGGAGCGGGTTAAATATGAATTAGCCTGGTAACTTGAATTTACACCGTTGTTGATCATGTCCCAGTAAAAAAATCTTAACCCTGCTTTGAGCTGATGAAATTTATTTAGCTGGTTTGTATAGTCTGTATTTATACTCCAATGATTTGTTCGTGTATCTTGATAGTAGTTTGTACTTGCGTTAATAAGCGGTCGGAAGTATTCTGTGTTCCACCATGAGCCGTCAAGCAAAACTGTTCCGGCAGGGTCGTACAAACTATCAAGCCTGTCAACCTGGTTTACCGTTCCGGCTAAATATTCGTAAGGCAATTGATAAGTTTCATATTGATGGGATACAGTAGCTTCGATGTATGAAAGATCTGTTGGTACGAATATCCAATTTAAACTTTGCGCAACTGTTCTTTCCTCTCTAACGGGATCTGTGGTTACATAATATTTTGTGGAAACTCCGGGAGGCGTAAATGCAAGCCCCGACCAGCGTATATCATCAGAACCTGACCAAATGCCGCCGCGGTAACTTTGATAACTTCCCATAAATTTAAATTTATGCCCCTGCATCGGATTAAATATTAAATTTAAAATATAATTCTGATATACCTGCACTTTTTCAGGTGTGGGCAGTCTTGTCGGGTTGCTTCTATATTCACCCGAGAAAAAGAACTTAAGCAGATTTGGGTCTTTACCAAGCGGACCGCCAATACCAACCATATATCTCGTATAAGCATTATCGCGGTAATCATAAACGCCAAGCGGATTATCATCGCCCGGAGTATGATTTTGCAGCCACGTATTATACGCCCAGCTTATTTCGCGATTCACAATTTCGCGCCACAAGACTGAATCCTGTGGATTCCCTACGCTCAATCTTTCATACAGCCATTTATATCTTTGATCAAGCTTTAGCTCTTTAATTATCTGCCCTTCTCTCTTAAACCAGTTATCGATAGTTCCCCACTGCTGCCATTCGAAATTACTTTTATCGTAAAGATAAGTGCCGTAGTGGTATTGTCCAGCCGGACGATATTCAACTCTGAAGTCGCCGCTCAATTTCGGAGAGCCTTCTTTTAAAACAACTTTAACAACGCCGCCTTGCGCATTACCATACTCCGGTGAAAATCCGCCGGTAATTAACTGAACCTGAGAAACACCGAGAGGATTAACATCATACTTCCATGAGTTATTTGCTTTTTCTGTGCCGAAGGCGCCGGGCGCATTAGTGGCAGAGTTTACCTGTTCAACACCGTTAATTTGGAAGTTTACTTCGTATGAGCCCGAACCGCGAATAGAATAATTGCCGGTTGCAGATTTTTGAAAACCGGAAGTTAAATCAAGCGTGCCGCGGATACCTTCTATAGGAGCCGCTTCAATTTGTTCTTGAGTCAGCGTGTTTGATGTGCTTGTTTGATCTCTAATAATTTTAGGTTTTTTGGCAACAACAACAACCTGCTGCAACTGTATTGTTTCGTCGGTTAGTTTAAAATTTACTTCTGTTGTTCGATCAACAATTACTTGAACGCCGGTCATAGTAACCTTTGCGTAGCCGATTAAACTTGCTGTTAATGAGTAAGACGCCGGTGGTATTCGTAGAATTATATAATTTCCATCAAGATCTGTAGCTGCGCCAATATTTGTTCCGGTTATTATAACGTTGGCGCCGATTAATGGTTCGCCGGTATTTGCATCTGTAATTTTACCGACAAGTTTGCCATACTGCCCTTGTGCTAATACGTTGCTTGAACAAAGCAGAAGAAAGAGAATTGCTGCGAGGCGTGAATAAATTTTATGTTTTAACATAACTGAAAAAATTTCTAATATTTTGCCTTCTCAAACATATTAAAAATCCCTTCGCTTGTAAAGGAGAAGGGATTTAATTTTAATTTTATTTAATCAAGGTCATCATCTTGGAAGCTTTATAACGCCGCTTATTATTTCGTAAATATATAAACCGCCCCGATAAATCGGGTTGGCTTCATTATTTTAATAATGAAAGTTTCTTTGTAATTATAACTCCGTTTGATGTTTGAAATTGGTAGAGATAGACGCCACTTGCTAAGTTACTTGCATCAAATGTAACTTCGTAACGGCCTTTAGTCTTAACTTCATTTACAAGTGTTTTTACTTCCCGCCCGAGGATGTCGTAAACTTTCAATGTAACCATTCCGTCTTCAGGTATCTGGTAGCGGATAGTGGTTGATGGATTGAAGGGATTGGGATAATTCTGGGAAATATCATACGAATTAACCACAGCATCAATTGTTTGAGATGGTTTAAGAAGTTTCTTTTCATTAAGTAAGTTTTGCGCCATCTGCAGTTTCATCAGGAATTCATCTTCACCTAAATTTAGCTGCATTAGTTCGCTTAATAATACTCTTGCAGAATCTATATCATTTTTAACATTAGCATAAGCAAATAATTTTGCAAATCGTGCATTAATTCCATCATAAGAGTTTGAGATGCTGATTGCATTATTGTAATTGAAAATTGCATTATAAAATAGATTATCATGTAATTCTAAATCAGCAACGATTTTCTTTAGCTTTGCTTTATGAATATTGTTACTGTTAGCAATACTTTTAAAGTAGCCTTTCAATTCTTTCCGGTCATATCGATTTTTTATATCTAATAGTTTAGCAAAAGCAAAATCCACATAAATATCATCATGAATTAATTTCTTATAAAAATTAATTGCTTGATTTATTTTACCCTGTCTTTCTAAAAGAATCCCTTCAAAGATTGATAAGGTATCAGTCTTTAATGGGTTTTGGTTTTCTAAACCAATAACCGAAGCTGATAATTTTTTACTCTTTTGATCCCAGGGATTTTCAGGAAGAAATT
>MNYQ01000150.1 GCA_001873185.1 Ignavibacteria bacterium CG2_30_36_16
TTGACCGTCACCCGAAACTTCAACATCGTTAAGTGCAAATAAACCGCCGGATACTCCGGTCGTATTTAGATCGCTAAGATCAGCGCCGGTTAAACCGTCAAGCATCTTAACAAAAAGACCTCCGTTACGACTTACGACAAATACTCTATCTTCAAGCGCTTTGTCGGTGCCAACGTTGATCTTTCCATGTCCAATTCCGCGTTCGTTATTGGCTGTAGAAAACCAAGCAGGAAGATTTTCGTTTGCAACGGAACGTTCCCAGGTGGTTTCTACCGGAGGTGCAACGTAAGGAACGCCAACAACCCTTAACAACCAGGCTCTCTCGGTTGTAACTATAAGCGGGAACCAAGCAGTACCGTCTGAAACATAACTTCTGCCCGGTGTTGTTAAAGGTGAATTGTGCGCGCCCATAGGGTACGTAATCAAAGAATCGAAAGTAATACTTACCCAGAAATCGCTTCCAGCCATAATTGCCGGGGCGTCATCGCCGAGCGGCAGGGTAAAATAATCGCCGCCGGTTCCTGGCACTAAGTAATTCTCACCGCCAAATTTTTGAGTGTAAAGAACTGCGCCCGGAGCGGTAGTATCAACGCCTGCTGCCCAGATTGTAACAAGAACAGAATCTGAACTACTCTCGTTTCTGTAGAAAGCATCAATGTTTGCAAGCTGAATATCTTCAGCAGCAGTGAAACGAACACCTGCTGTTATAGAAGTATAAGGAGCTGATCCAAATCCAATGAAAGTATTTGGAACATGCTGTCCATTGTCATAACGAATTCTAATTGTTGTATCAGGATATACAAGCGTTCTAATATAAGCTAAAGTATCGTTCGAATACGTCGTATCGCCGGCAGCTACAACAGCGGCAACTGTGGTAAATGTACCTCTGCCGGTTACGATGTCGCCAAAATCAAGTGTGTCGGTACCGCCAAAAGCTATACCGGATGCTGGTGATAATGGAGTGCCTACTACGCCATTTATCCAGAATTTCAACTGATACAAAGGAGACAAAAGACCCATATTAGTTACAAGAGCTTGAAAGGAAACCATTCCTCCAAGTGCATCGATATTATTTCCGTTAAAAATGTTCATCGGGTTAACAACAGCAACGCTATTATTTACATTTGTAGCTTTTACAGGAGTTAAGCCTTCGCGAACAATTGTTAATTCGGGATCAACACCTTTTTGCATTAATGAATTTACGCCGCTTACTCTGAAAGGCGTCGGAATTCCGTTAACCTGATCAAGAGAAGTTACAGCATAATCATTATCCTGCATTTCGTTCACTGTTATATCATCGACAAAAAGGTTCCATTGATCTGCAAGACTATAGCAGTGTAGACCAAGAAAATACTGACCTGTTGAAGGAGCAGTATACGTTATTGTATTTGATGTGTAAGTGGTATTGCCAATCACCGGGTGATCAGCAAGCATAGAATCCATACCTGCTGCATTTTGTGCGCTGCCTACGAATACATTCATGGCTTCAGTCCAGGTTGCACTTTGCGCTTTATAGTAGTAAGTAACGCTATAAGTTTTACCTGCTGTAAATGTTAACGCCGGGCTAAATAACCAATCATCGGCGGCAATAGTTGAGTGATAATTATATCTTGCCGAAGCCACGCCTGAATTTGGCGCTGATGTGCTTCTGTTCCAGGTATTTCCGGCATTCAAGTCTTCAATTGCCCAGCCTGCTGGCGGGAATGTAACGTTTTCAAAGCCTTCCGTAAATGGGAAGCTGCTTACTATGTAAGGATTAACTGTTAAAACGCCTGATACGTTAGTGGTTCCATTCCAGAAACCGCCGCCGCCAGCGCTATATCCGCCATAAGTAAATGGACCATAGTTAATCTGAAAACGGCTTGCATAATAATATGTGCCAGGTGTAAGTCCGTCACCAATGGCAGCCATATACTCATCGTTATTACCTGCTTCAACATTAAACGTAGCAGGCACCCAGGTAGTCCAGGTTGATGGATCGGTGTCTGCAGAACTGATACCTATCCACGATAATATACCGGGTGCGGGACCGCCAACTGTAACGTCCGTTAAACCGGCTTCATATATTTGAGCGTAAGCGGTTGCTGTTTCACCTTCAGTAATGGTAGCAGTAGGAGGCCATTGCAGGTTATTCCAATCTGCTGTAACGACCGGAACAGCTACGTTCAGGGCGAAATTATCTACAAATAAATCATTATCGGCATTGCTAACTGTTGATTCTCCGTAAAAGGCTAATCTCACAATACCGCTGTAAGCGCCGAGGTTTATTACAACATGCTCGCCGGTATTGGAAATAGGAGTTGTACTGTTCCACTCGTTTAGTGTATTTGCAGCGCTCCAGGTAACGCCGTTATCCGGTGAAATAATAACTGCGAATTTATCATCAACGCCCAGCGTAGCGGGGTTAGTGTTAGCGTACCCAGTTAAGGCAAGATCAAATTCAAGTTGATAATCTGTAGAACCATCGCCAAGATCTATCTGTGGAGAGACAAACCAATACTTACGAATTGTTCCATAAATATTAATTCTTACGGATCTATCAGATGGAGATGTAACATTTCCAAAATCATCTACAAACCAGCCGGAAGTACCGGCGACTAAAGCACCAGCCGTATCCGAAAGAATTCTGGTATATCTTCTCCAGTTTGCAGAAGGATGAAATTCGTTAAAGTTATTAAGATATGGCGGGGTAATAGTTGCGGTAGCTGTAGCTGTGTTAAATGTATAAGCGCCGAGACCATTATTTGTTGAAAGAACAAAAACGGTAAATGTACCGTCGCCATTATTTCTTACCGAAACATCACCGGTTCCGTTGGTATTAGTATTAGAACCGAGAAAAGTAGAAAAACCTACATTTTCCACAGCGGCATAACCGCCGGTAATATTCATTATAAATGCTCTTTCCCAAAATGCCGCAGAAGATGTTGATGATACGGAAGGACCGTACATATACACTGCAGCATAATTAACGCCACTGTAAGAAAATGTTTTTATTGCGTTACTGTTTGTTTGCAAAAGATCATTCGGTGTTTTACCGGTAATTGCAGTTCCGTTAATTTGAATCAAAGGCTGACCATTTCCGGTTAACCATAAATCCGTTCCCATGGGAGCAACTCCGGGTGTAGATCCGGAGCTTAAACTTGTTACTGCAATCACTTCCGAGGTAAAAGTTGCACCGTTATCAGCAGTAGTTAGCTTAACTATTTTAGAACCTGAACCGGCAGCAGCATAAATGGTAAGAGAATTATCGCCGGCAGTGCCGACAACGGTAAATTTATCTCCTAATCTTATTGCGCCTGTTTCCACCGTTGTAATAACAACCGGGGCAGCGCTCTCCGAAACCCACTTATATATTTTAAATGGAGTGCTTGCCGAAGCGCTTGTAACAAGATTACAAGCATAAATTTCTCCATCGGCAGACACTTCAACATCTGTTAATGCTAATGTGCCGCCTGTAATGCCTGTTGTATTTAATACATTGACAGAATCGCCTGTCGCCGCATCAAGAACAATTACGTTTATACCCCCTTTGGTGCTTGCTACATATATTCTTTCCGAACCGCCAACAACGCCGTAAGCAAATCCTCTCTCTGTATTAGTTCCCATCCAGGTGGGTTGAGTTCCTAATGTTTGAGATTTTTGCCAAACTGTTGGAAGCTGCGCATATATGTAACTAGCGGAGAGTGCAAAGAGAACGACTGTTAACAGAAGCGCAGATAAAAAACCGCTCTTCTTGTTTTGTAGAAGTATGGACATGTTATTAGCTCCTTTAGTTAGTGTGTGTTAAGAAATTATTAGAGTTCTTGTTAGATAATTTTTTTTAAAGCAGAACAAACTGCCGATGTAATATTTCATATTTACCGAGATGATATTTGACTTCAAATGTTTTCTACAAATTGCGTTTTCAACTTACTAATTTTCTGTTTTCAAAGCAAAAATTTTTGTGTTAAATCGAATCATTTTTTAAGAATTTGACTATTTTGCAATTAGCGCCTGAGTTCCCTCTAAAAAGTATATTCATGTCCGTTAAATAACCATACGCGTCAACCTAATATTTCGCTTATAATTTCTAACCTTTTTTAGAAGATACATTTATGGATAAATCAATAAATTTTTATGAACTTTTCCTACTATATTTATTTAATGTGGCTAAAGCCCCATCTCCCTATTCCCTCTTTTATCAGTTCACTAAAGTGAACTGCAATCCCGCAGGGCGGGATTGTATTGCAGTCAGCTTTAGCTGACTGATAAATTTAGTTGATAAATTTTGGGGCTTTAGCCACATTTTATTATTCTATTTCTGACAAATTATTATGTTACTCTTTTCCTTTAAGTTGACGCCTATGGTTAAATAACGGACAATGACATTGCTCAATAGAGCCTTTATAGACCGGACTCAATCTTTCAATATAATTTTAACCATTGACAAAAGTTGAATGCCCGCGTTTTACTTTGATTGTGATATAAAACGCCCAAATGTCCCAAACATCATCAAACATTAACTAATTAGTGTAAGCAATGAAAATGAAGAATTTAATTGCTCGAATTTTTTAACATTTCAGCTGAGAGTAGTTCGCTGGTTGTTAACAATATAAGAAATATTTTTTTAACTAAGTTTGTGGAAGGTAAAAAATGGAAATCATTGAAATTTGTGTTATAGCATATTTGATTGTTCTCGGGGCAATTGCCATTAGGAATTCAAAAAAAGCTGCGCAAGAATTAAAAAAAATTGATTAACTCATGTTATGCAAAATTTGTAATACGAAGCGGTGTCCGTTATCTAAAGTATTATCAAAGCCTTGCTTAAGTTGAATAGGGATGACGTCTTCAAAAAAGATGTCTTTTCTCAGGTAAGCTTGATTCGTTAATCATATATAGGGTCAGATTTAATTTTGCCTTTATTGCCGCCCATCATTTGTATAATTACGTTCATCACTTTTTTAAATAAATATTTCCCTCAACTATTGCTTCGGTATTTTGATTATTATAAGTTAAAAAAGTTTTTTGAAGTTATTAGTTTAATCGTTTATTCAATATTTGTTGGAGTAATAATTATGTACAAAATTTTTTCATTGATATTCTCTGCTTCCCTCTTTTTATTTCTATCGGGATGCGGAAGCGAAACAACAAAATTAAAAGTTGATTTCGAAAAATATACGCTCGATAACGGGCTTGAAGTAATTCTTCATCATGATAATTCCGACCCTATTGTTGCAGTTGCCATTCAGTATCATGTCGGCTCTAACCGCGAAGTTGTAGGCAGAACCGGTTTTGCTCATTTGTTTGAGCACATGATGTTTCAGGAATCGCAGCACATCGGGCAGGATCAATTCTTTAAAAAAATTCAGGACGCCGGCGGCACGTTAAACGGCGGAACATGGAACGACGGAACAATTTATTATGAAGTAGTTCCTGAGAATGCGCTTGAGATGGCGCTCTGGATGGAATCGGATAGAATGGGTTATTTGCTTCCAACAGTTACCTACGATGCTTTTAAAAATCAGCAGCAAGTTGTGCAGAATGAAAAGCGTCAGCGTGTTGATAATCAACCATACGGACATACGGATTATGTTATCGGCAAATTGCTTTATCCGGAAAATCATCCATACAACTGGCAGGTTATTGGTTCATTAGAAGATTTGCGCAATGCCACGTTAAAAGATGTTCACGATTTTTATAAGAAGTGGTACAGCCCCAATAATGCAACGCTTGTTTTAGCCGGCGCTTTCGATAAAGAAAAGGCAAAGGAACTTATAAAAAAATATTTCGGTGAATTAAAAGCCGGTGAAAAAGTAGAAGCGCCAAAACCGATGCCCGTCTCTCTCTCTCAAACAAAACGTGTATTCTATGAAGATAATTTTGCCAAATCGCCCGAGCTAAATCTTGTTCTTCCTACGGTTGAGCAATATAATGAAGACGCTTACGCATTAAGTGCGCTTGGCGAACTGCTTGCAGGCAATAAAAAAACTCCTCTTTACAAAGTTATTGTTGAGGAAAAAAAACTTGCTCCTTCAATTAATGTTTATCAAAGCAGCCAGGAACTTGCCGGAACTTTTAATTTTTCTGTGCGCGCTTTCCCGAATAAAAATTTAAGCGAAGTTGAATCCGCAATTTCAGAAGGATTAAAGAAATTTGAGAAGGATAAATTCACTGAAAAAGATTTAAATAGAATTAAAGCAAAACTCGAAACAAGTTTTTACAACGGAATATCATCCGTGCTTGGCAAATCGTTCCAGCTTGCGATATATAATGAATTTGCCGGTTCACCAGATTTCATAACAACAGACCTGCAGAAAACACTCGACGTTACTGAAGAAGATATCTGGCGTGTTTATGAAAAGTATGTTAAAGATAAACCTTTCGTGCTTACGAGTTTCGTACCTAAAGGGCAGACTGATTTAATAGCAGCTAACTCTGAATTCTTTCCGATCGAAGAAGAACAGATAACGGATAATGAAAAAACAGATACCGCCGCAGTGGAAGAAGTAAAAATTGAGCCAATTGCTTCATCTTTTGATAGAAGTGTGGAGCCGGCTAAAGGTCCGGATCCGGTATTAAAAATTCCCGCCGTATGGAGCCAGGACCTTGGTCAGGGATTAAATATATACGGCATTGAACAAAACGAAGTGCCGCTTGTGCAGTTTACCATAACTGTTAACGGCGGTATGCTGCTTGACGATAACAAAAAAGTGGGAGCGGCTAATTTAATTTCGGATATGCTTAAAGAAGGAACAAAAAACAAAACACCCGAAGAACTTGAAGAAGCAATTGACGAACTTGGCGCTTCGATAAGAATATATACATCGCGCGAAGCAATCACGCTCCAAGCAAATACGCTCGCATCACGTTTTAATGAAGTGTACGCTCTGTGCGAAGAAATCTTATTGGAGCCGAGATGGGACGAAAAAGAATTTGCGCGCATAAAAGATGAAACAATTGAAAATATTAATCGTGATAAAGCAAACCCGACTGTTATTGCAAACAATGCATTCAATAAAATTATTTATGGTGAAAATAATATACTCGGCTACAACACTTACGGAACTGCAGAATCGGTGGCTTCTATAACGATTGACGATTTAAAGAATTACTACGAAAAGAATTTTTCACCAAGTGTAACTCACATCTCCATCGCCGGAGATATTTCAAAAGACAAAGCTGTTGAAAAATTCAAATTGCTTGCGGATAAATGGAAAGAGAAGACAGTTAACTTCCCAAAACTTACGTTCCCATCAGCTCCGGAAAAATCGACTGTCTATTTTGTTGATGTTCCGGATGCAAAACAGTCGGAAATAAGAATCGGCTATCTTGCGCTGCCTTATAATCATCCCGATTATTACCCTGCTGTTGTGATGAACTACAAACTCGGCGGAAGTTTTAGCGGAAATGTTAATTTAATTTTACGTGAAGAAAAAGGCTACACTTACGGCGCACGCACGTATTTCTCCGGTTCAAAATATCCGGGTACATTCACTGCTGCAGCCGGAGTGCAGAGCAACGCTACTCTTGAATCGGCGGAAATTTTTAGAGATGAAATCGGTAAATTCCGCCACAGTATTTCCGAAGAAGATCTTGCTTTCACTAAAAATTCGCTCATCAAATCTAACACGCGGCGTTTCGAAACTCTCGGCGCTCTTCTCGGAATGTTAAACAATATTGCTACCTATGCTCTTCCATACGATTATGTAAAGAAAGAAGAACAGGTAATTCTGGAAATGAATACGGAGAAACATCTTCAACTTGCAAATAAGTATCTCGACCCGAGCAAGATGGTTTACCTTGTGGTTGGCGATGCGAAGACACAATTGAGTAAATTAAAACAACTTGGTTTTGGTGACCCTGTGCTTATTGATATTTACGGTTTAAAGCAGAGCAAAAACTAAAGCAGCTTTTTATATAAATTAAAAACCCCGTCAGCCATTAACTGTACGGGGTTTGTTTTTATAATTTATGTTTTGATTTCTATCCGTCAGCTGATTCGTTGGTTAACGGACAAGGACTTGTGGAAAATGTAGATTGCTTCACTCGAAGACTCGTTCGCAATGACAGTGATGTCATTCTTTTGATAAATAAAGGCAATGCCTTTTTTGGTAGCTCGCAATGACATTATTCAATAGAACCTTTTTAGTCCAAACTTATTAATAAAAAGATGTTTCGGTTTTCTTACTATTTGAGTATTTTAAAATCAAAATAATATAAAATTAGCAGTAATATTCATCTCAAAATGGGCAGAATATTTTTCGTACAAATAAAACTTGACAGCATGAATGAATGAAGATGCTTGGATGTCCGTTAGCTAACGGATTCATTCAGTCATACAAACATTCGAGCATTCATCTTTAATAATTTAGTTCTGGCTCGTCCAGATTATGCATAAGTTGTTCCGGTTTCTTTTTTCTGTTTTATTAATTTTTTGCTGAAATTTTTATGAGTGTAATTATTAAGGAAGTTCAAAACCGAAAAGAGCTAAAACAGTTCATCAAATTTCCGTTTAAAATTTATTCGGAGAATAAATATTGGATCCCTCCTCTTTATATCGAGGAGATGAATAATTTAAGAGCCGACAAAAATCCCGCCTACGACTTTTGCGAAGCCGCATACTGGCTTGCCTATAAAGACGAAAAAATAGCCGGAAGAATTTCCGGAATCATAAATAAAAGATACAACGATAAGATAGGGAAGAACACCGCGCGGTTTTCCCGTTTTGATTTTATTGACGATGAAGAAGTTTCCTCCGCACTTATTGACACGGTTGAAAAGTGGGCAAGCACTAAAGGCGCTTTAGAACTTCAAGGTCCGCTCGGTTTTACCGATATGGATCCTGAAGGAATGCTCATCGAAGGATTTGAAGAACTTGGTACAATAGCTACAATTTATAATTATCCTTATTATCGAAACCATATTGAAAAATTAGGATATAAAAAGGAGATAGACTGGATTGAGTACGAACTTTATCCCACGCCAACCATTCCCGAAAAGATAAAGCGGATTGCCGCCATTGTAGAAGAGCGATATAAACTTAAAATTTTAAAAGTGAAAAAGGCAAAGGAATTCCTCCCTTACGCTCACGAAATATTTGCGGTTCTTAACGCTGCCTACGAAGATATTTATGGATTCGTTCAGCTTACGGATAAACAGATCGACCTTTACGTTAAACAGTATTTTGGATTTATAAAGCCGGATTTCGTTCCGGTAATTATGAATGAGCAAAATCAAGTTGTTGCTTTCGGAATAACGATGCCGTCGCTTTCAAAAGCTTTTCAAAAGTGTAAAGGAAGGCTTTTACCGTTTGGTGTTTTTCACATTTTACGAGCGATGAAAAACAATGACCACGCCGACCTCTATTTAACGGGAGTCCGACCGGATTATCAAAACAAAGGTGTTAATGCAATGCTTATTTGCGAGACGAACAAAACTTTTAGGAAATACAACATCACAAAAGTAGAATCGAATCCCGAATTAGAATCCAACGCAAAAGTCCAAGCCCAATGGCGCTTTTACGAAAGCCGCCAGCATAAAAGGAGAAGATGTTTTACAAAGATGCTGTAATGAATCTAAGTTTAAATTTGCTGCAAAAGTACGATGCCTTTAGCACTAAATGCTCAAGGTGATGAAAAGATAATGATCATCGGGGTGTCATTCAGAAAGCATAATAAGTTAAAAAATAAAATTGACAAAGAGTCGTGTTTTTAGAAAATAGAACTGTGATATTTACAATTAAGGCGGGGAATTAAGTGGTTATTGATCAAAATAAAAAAAGCATTTTTATACTATTGTGAGAATTTTTACGTTTGATATTTAGATGCTTTTATCTATTTTTATTACGCAAACTACTTAAGGTTGTTACCCATGAACGAAAAAAATATTTCTTTTATATTTGAAAAAAACAAAAACGCAATCACTTTTCCCACAAATGGTGCGATAGGTGGACCTACCCCTGACAGTTCAGGTGTTATGGTTCATTTTTATGTTGAATATTCTTCAGTACCTCATAGCACAACTATTAAAGTAGAAGACAAGCATATTATTAATCCACTTGGTGAAAGCATCACGAGGGGAGATATAACGCGTGAAATTCAAGCAAGCACTTTTTTAACTCCGGAAGCTGCCATCCTTATCGGTAAATGGTTAATAGATAGCGCTAATGAAATAAAAAATAGGCAAAAAAAACCTAAGGAATTATAATGAGCCAGTTAACTTACCCGAATACTGAATATCAGAAAGATAATTTTTTGAATGCTGTTTCGAGTTCTTCTTCAAAATCTTCTTCCAGTTCCTCCTTTAAAAATTCTTTGGGTAAAATTATTCCGATTGTAGAATATGGCGATGGTTGCAGTTTGATGGATGAGAATTTTCCCCTAGCGGCGACCAATATAAACATTGAAAATAAAGTCTATAAATCAAATTTATTTGAGAAGAGTTTCTATCCTGCTTCCTCCAAATCAATAGTAATTAAAGATTTCATCAATATTTGCAATGAATCTTTTCTTTTTGAAAAAGAAGACAATTATTACTACTTGAGCCATCCTAAATGGTCACTTGTTGGAATGGGGCAAAACCTATACGAAGCAGAGATAGATCTCTTAAAAGAAGCGAAAGAACTTTTAAAAGATATGAGGGAATTACCAACTGAAAGTTTATCTAAAGAAGCACTTAATTTGTTAGATTATCTTTTTTCAATTGTTTAATTTATGCCTCAAAAAGATAGAGATGAAATAAGAAAAGCTCTTTTACAAAAAGGTTTTTATCAAAAAAATAACGACCATGAATTCTTCTATTATAAAATCGACCAATCAATCTTTACAAAATTATCTCATG
>MNYQ01000011.1 GCA_001873185.1 Ignavibacteria bacterium CG2_30_36_16
GTGAGACACCGAATAAGAAAACGCTTCTAATTCTTTGTTTGAAATTTCGAGCTTTTGTCTTTCAACTTTAAGCTCTTTTGTAACATGATTTAAATCTTCAACCATATAAAGCATCGACTTCTGACTTTTATCTAATTTTTCAATTTTCTCTTCAAGCTCAGAAGTACGTAATTCAACACGAGCTTCTAATTCTTTGTTCAATTTATTTAGTTCATTAATTGCCTGATCGCGTTCGGTGATGTCCCAGCCATGCGCAATTGTTGCAATTATATTTTTATGTTTAGTGTCATAAATATTTGCCGAGTTCCACAGAACTGTTTTACTTGTTCCGTCAATATTCTGAATTTCTATTTCAACGGATTCCCATCTTTCGCCTAATGCTGTGTTTTTTATTAATCGAAGAAATTTATCTCTTTTTTTTATCGGTGAAAGAATATCAATACTTTGCCCGATAATATCCTGAACTTTTCTACCGGTCATTCTTTCAAATGAACGATTGGATCTCTCAATTTTATATTCGTTATTCCAAACAATTATTGGGGCATTAGCATATGTGAACAAACTTTCCAAATATTCTTTAGCTTCACGCAGTTCTTCTCTTGCTGTTTTCTGTTCGGTTACATCCATTATATTTCCAAACAGCCTAACTATTTTTCCGTCTCTCACATCTGCTTCGCCGGACGTTCTAATCCACTTAATTTTACCGTCGGCAGAGTTAAATTTCAATTCTAATTGGTAAGGCTTCCCGTTTTCAAGCAAATTTTGGAATGCCTCCCGAATTGTTTTTTGATCCTCCGACTGATAGAAACTGATATTCTTATCGACATTTGAAGGCTTAAACCCGGAAGGAGAAACACCGTAAATTGAATAGACGCCGTTTGTCCATTTAAATTTATCTGCTTCTACTAAATATTCCCAGCCGCCGGTTTTTGAAACCTTCTCCATTTCTTCAAGGAACAATTGCTGTTCATTAAGTAAGTTGAGTGTTTCTTTATGATCCGAAATTTCTTGTTGAAGATTCGAGGTGCGTTTTTTAACTTCTGCGCGAAGGGAAAAAATAAAGATGATTGAAAAAATTATTATTAATGGAATTAGAATATAGAGCGCAATTCTGACAACATCTTCAAATGCAATTTCCTCTTTTACGGATGGACCAAACCATTTTTCACGAATCTTCTCATGCGTGCCGTCTGCAATTACAATAGAAAGCCCCTCATTAAGAATGGACAATAAATCAGCATCACCCTTCTTGACTGCAAAACAAAAATCCTGACGGAATTTCGGGATTCCAAATTTTAATGGCTCAATTGATTCTATTCCCATTTCTTCAAGAAGTTTGAGTCCGGTGATGCGCTGCGTGAACACAGCATCATGTTCGCCATTGGCAAGCTCTTGAAATGCTTCCTGGTAAGTGTTGGTTAAAAAAATGTTTTTTGAAATATGTTCACGACGTACAAATTCTTCCGCATTATCTCCCTTCATCACTAATATTTCTTTGTCAAATAAATCTTCCAAAGAATTAATATCAGAAGTTCCCTCTCTAACAAAAACAGCTCCGTGCAATGAAATGTAGGACAGAGTGAAATCATAAAGACTTTCCCTCTCGGGAGTTCTTCCCACTAAAGGAAGTGCATCGATTTTTCCTTCGGCTAAATCTTTTTTTATCTTTCGCCAAACACCAATTTTAATATTGACTTCAATACCGACTGCTTTTGCAGCAGCATTAAAAAGATCAATTGAAAATCCTTCGGCGTTTCCGTTTTTATCAATAAAGCAATAAGGTGGATAATCCGGTTCCGAAGCTATTGTGATTTTTGTAATTTTCTTTTCGGTTGATTTACCTGCCATGTTTGATTGTGCATAAACGCCAAAGGAATTACAAAGAAACATTATTAGAAAAAAGATAATGCTCATCTGGTTTTTCATTGCTTCATTCCAATTATTATTTCTTTCTGTTTTGCGAATTGGTTTTACGATTTTTTATTTTTAAGTCTATCAATCTCATCTCTCAATTCTTTCATACGTAATTCGCGGTCAACTGTTGCATCGTGGAAGCGTTCCAATTCGGCTACTCTTTCGTTTAGTTCTTTAGTTTTTTCAACAACTTTTATTTCCAATTCGTCTTTTAATTTTCTAAGCTCTTCTTCCACCATTTTGCGGTCGGTAATATCGATTATGGTTCCAATTAATTTTAGCGGCTGGTTGTTCTTATCTAATTCAACATCGCCTAAGCCGTACACCCATCGTTCTCTTCCATCAACCTGCCGAATTATTTTATATTCCTTTTCAAATTTTTTATGCTCCCCTACAACTACGTTTTTAACGTAATCAGTCATTACAATTCTCCAATCGGGATGAATTAAATCAGCCCAGCCTTCGAAAGAGCGGATATAATTTTCATCAATACCAAAAATTTCATCGAGAATTTTTGAACTCTTCCAAAAACCGGTTGATATATCCCACACATAACTTCCTAGATGAGCTATGGATTGTGCTTCAGAAAGGAAGCGTTCACTTTCTTTAAGAGCAGTTTCTGCTTTTATTCTTTCAGAAACATCTCTGATCAATCCTATAAAACCTTCCGTATTACCGTTTGAATCTTTCAGATAGAAAACTGCCGTTTCACCCGGGAAAACAGTACCGTCTCTTCTTTTATAATTAACTGTGTAATTAAAAGGAGTGCCGTTGTGGGCTTTGATAGTCTCGCCAAGTTCTACGAATTGTTGTTCATTCTCATAAATAGTGATGGTTTTTTTACCCTTTATTTCATCGAATGAATAACCAAATATTTCGGTGAAAGCCGGATTGCAGCTTATTATATTACGGTCGGTGTCTGCAAGAATAATTGCATCTCTAATGCTTTGAAAAAGATTTTTATACTTCTCTTTGCTTTCCTCTAATTTTTTTTGCGCAGCACGCTGCCGTGTTTGATCGCTAAATACAAGTACGACACCAGTAATTTCGTCCTTCTCATTTTTAATCGGTGCGCCGCTATCGGCAATTGGAATTTCTTTTCCTTCTTTTGAAATTAGCAAAGTATGATTTGCAAGCCCAACAACAACTCCCTCGACTAAAACCCGTTTTACAGGATTTACGACTCCCTGCCGTGTTTGTTCGTTAATGATGTTTAAAACATTTTCCAAACTTTTCCCTTTAGCATCGGCTTCGCTCCACCCGGTTAACTTTTCAGCTAAAGGATTCATTTGTTTTACAATGCCATTTTTATCGGTGGTAATCACACCATCGCCAATGCTGTATAAGGTGGTTTTAAATTCTTCTTGCGCTTCTCTAAGTTCTTTTTCTTTTAGAAATAATTCTCTAAAAATATTTTTTTGCCGCGAGTAATAGAACCATGCAAAACCTGCAACTGATAAAAGAATCAGCACAATCATTAATATGGTTACTATAGTCGTTCTAAAACCAAGTTCCGAAAGTAACTCGCTCTTATCCACTTTAGCTACCATAAACCAATTAGAGCCAGGTATATTAGTTGTATAAGAAAGAACCTCAACACCACGGTAATCATATCCTTCAAAAATTCCTGTGTATCCAAGCACCGCCTGTACAGCGGGAACTACTTTATTCGTCAGTGGAATTCTAAGTCTAAATGCAGTATTTTTTTTATGACGTAACTCGTTTAGGAAAAGAACACTGTCACCCTCTTTCCGTATCAGCAACGTCTCGGAGGTTCTACTCGGGACAGGCCACGGCTTTATGAGCGGATAAAGATATTTATACGGATCAATTCGAAAAACCAATGTTGCAATAATTTTTTTGCTGTGATCAAAAATAGGCGCTATCAAGTCAAGATGAATGGTTCTTTCCTCTTGACAATAATAAAAATCAGTTAAGAAAATCGAATTGCTGATAATGATGGAATCAATAAAATTATAAATTGAAGGCTCAACTACTTGATATTGAGGATCGAGACTAAATAATAATTTCCTATTTGCAGACATGATAAAAATATTTTCGTAACCGTGATTCTCTTTGATTAATGAAAGACTTTTTTGTAAAGATGATTTTGTACGCAGTACGTCTTTCCCTTTAAGCAGATCATAAGTATATCTAATTAAGGTTGGATCGGTCGAGAAAAATTGAGCTTCTGAATACCGTTCTGCATTCCATTCCACTATCTGATTTACTTTGAATTGAGTGATAATTTTGAGATCATCATATTTCTCGCTCCGAATATTTTTATCAGTTATATGCTGGTAAACGTAACCTGCTGAAATTATGAGAATGATCAACATTATTAAGGGAAGACTGACTCGGGAATTTTTAATAAGATGAGAAGAAGGTGTAAAATTCATAATGAAACTCACTTTATTATTTTTTAAGTTTACATATAAATATACTTATAAGTATTTCAAAATGCCTGCTGTTATATCACATCTAGCTTATTGAAAAGTTATATCTAGAGACCTCTGAAAAATTCCAATTTGTCATATCGAGTCCGTTAGCTAACATATAGAATTACAAATAAACAAAATTAGTTTTTTAGAGCGGACTCATGTCTATTATTCATCTTGGAAAGGTTTATAAAATAAACAAAGTCGAAATCAATCATTCTCCGACTCTGTGATGGCAGGTCAATTCATTCAATGCGAAATTACACCCGTATACTTTGCAAGTAAATTACATATCTCATTCTGAAAATAAACAGCAGTGGAATTATTACGCACATGATTTTGAATCAGCATAGAGAAGGTGAGCATATTACCATTGTCCGTTTTAATATAGCCTGAAAGAGCGCTCACTCCGCTTAATGTGCCGGTTTTTGCATGAACATTGTTCTGCGCTGGCGAGCCTTTCATTCGGCTGCGTAATGTTCCATCAACTCCAGCTATGGGAAATGAATTATACAATATTTCGAATAACTCCGGCTGCTTGAAGTATATATATTTAAGAATTGAAACTAATAATTCTGCTGAAACCAAATTATAGTGTGATACTCCCGATCCGTCAACAAGTCGATAAACTGACGGCTCTAAGCCCGAAAGAGAAATTAAGCTGTCAATTAAACGCAATCCTTTTTGAGCGTCTGCCGGTGCGCCAAAAATTTTTTCTCCCATTGCACGAAGCGTCATCTCGGCGCTTAAATTATCGCTTGTCTTATTAAGATTTACAATAACTGAATCATACCGGCGATATATTGTACTGATCACTTTTCCAAAATCCGGTAAAGTATCAAACTTAATTGTGCCTGATATTTTAATTCCGTTATCTGTCAGCTTCTCACGAAGCAGATTGAGAAAATAAAGTTTGGGATTATAAACGTTCACTTTAAAACGGGATCCTTTTCTGTCTGCACTAATCGAACCGTTAATTAGAATTTTATTCGTGCGGTTAATCCAATCGCGGCTAATGCTTATATCTTCTTCTTTGGGATTGGAGACAGTAGTTGAATTATTTTTGATTTCAAAAAAAGATGATTTTGGTTCCGTGCTGATATTGGCTGGATTTCCGGTTTTACCGGCATTCAATATTATCTCAACTGCGTTATCATTTATGTTTAATGCAGTCATGTAAGGCGCGTCAGTAGAAGGATCATCATCCCACATCCAGCCCTGTCCCCAGAATAAAGAATCCATAATGGAAACATCACCGAATAGACTGCCCGAAATTTCCTTTACACCGGTAGAGATAAAACCATTTACAATTGTATCGAGATCTATGGATGTAAAATCCGGATCCATTCCGCCAACAATGTATAAATCGCCGTATAAAGTTTTGTTTATTATTTGTCCGGTGTAAGCTAATTTAGTTTTGAAAGTATATTCAGGCGTAAGAAAAACTAATCCTGCTGAAGAAGTCAAAACTTTCATGTTAGATGCAGGATGTAGAAGCATCTTTTCATACCGGTTATATAAATATTCTCCGGCAGTTAAATCATAAACTAAAACCGCAGCTATTGATGAGTTAAAAAACTCATCAGCCAGAATTGAGTCGATAGAAAATTGTAAATCATCCCTGCTTTGCGGAAATAGGAATGGAGTGATTAAATATAAGTAGAGGAAAATGTAACTAATATGTTTCATTAAAAATATTCCCTCACTCTAAATTCTGCACCAATTTTATCTTCAACAATTGCACGTGCTTTTTCTATTTCAATATTATTAATTGCAACCACAGAAAGTACAACCTTGCCTGCGTAAATTTTAGCTCTTTTTGCAAAATTTATCATCTCGTTGAATAACTGTTTATCCACTCTCATAATATCTGCATATTGCTTTGGATCGAAAGAGTTAAGACTAATCGAAACAACATCAATTAAGTTTTTCAATTCGGGAGTTATGTTTCTTTTGTTAATATAGCTGCCGTGCCCGTTTGTATTAAGCCGGGTTTTACCGCCGCCATCTTTTACATACTTTGCAATTTTCTTAACAACATCCCATCTAATAGTTGGTTCGCCGAAACCGCAGAAAACTATTTCGTCGTATTTTGTTGGATCACCAATTTCGTTTATGTAAACATCCGCTGGAGGTTCTTCATCATGTTTCATCTTTAAATTATATCCGTGTACTACCGGATTATCTTTTCTATAACAGAAAGTACAGTCGGCATTGCAACGGTTAGTTATATTAATGTAAAGTGAATTGTGAATTTTGTAAGTATAAACAGTTTTCTTATCCCCTCCGATGCCAAACATTTTGAAAGCATTTAGTGAAGTGATCCTTGCAACTTCTTCAATAGTTGTATTATGAAGTTCGGCAAGTTTTTCCGCAACATATTTTACATTCGAAGGTTCATTTCTTTTACCGCGATAAGGCACCGGAGTCATAAAAGGTGAATCGGTTTCAATCATTATATTATCAAGCGGAATAGCAGTGGCAATTTCGCGGAGTAAATCAAACTTCTTAAAAGTAATGTTGCCGGTAAAAGAAATATAATGGTGCATAGAAATTAGCGATCGCGCATCTTCGAGAGAAGCATTAAAGCAGTGAAACTGCGCTCGAAGCCCGCTGCCTGCATAGGATTTTATTATCTCCATCATATCCGTATCTGAATCGCGGTTGTGCACAATAATTGGAAGATCAAGTTTTAAAGCAAGTTCAATCTGATCTTTAAATGCTTTTATCTGCTGCTCCTTTGGAGAAAAATCATAAAAATAATCTAAACCGATCTCACCAATTGCAACAATCTTCGGATGTTTAGAAATTTTTTCAATTGCCGGGATAAAAGTATCGTCCCAGTTTTTACTATCGTGGGGATGAACGCCCACGGCGCCGTAAATAAAATCGTACCTGTCGCATAGTTCAACAACTTGTTCTGCGGTTTCCAAATCTGTAGCCGGAACAAGCATGTAATCCACCCCTTCGCTGTGTGCTTTTTTTATTACGTCAATAATATCTTTTTCAAAATTGGGATAAAACAAATGTGTATGAGTATCGACGAACATAAAAATCCTTAAAAAAATAATTCTACGCTTAATGAATAATTCCTGAGCGGCGCAATATTACCTATCAGTTCGATATAATTATAATTTAAAATGTTATCCACGTTCAGGAAAATCCTTCCTGGAAAACCGGTATAAAACAAACTATAACCGGCATTAAAATCAAGTACATATACTGCAACCCGCTTATCGCCGTCTTTAACAATACCAAGGTCCACAAGCTCAAAATCCATCTGTTCAATTTTACTCCAGTAACGAAAGTTTAATCCCAAACTCAATAAGCCGGGGGTGTAGTTTAAGCCGGCATAAAACAGGTGACGCGGTCTATACTTTAGCGCAACATTTTTTTGAAGGTCGCGTGTCCAAAGATAAGTGTAACTGCAATTGAAAAGTAAATCATCCATAAATGGAGATAATGAATAAATCACTTCTGCGCCTTGAATGCGGGCGCGTGTAGTGTTTGCAAAACGAACCTGCCCATTAACGGGATTTACACCCGGTTCAATAAAATTATAAAATTCATTCTGAAACAAAGCTGCGCCAAGTTCCGAACTTTGCGACAACTTAAAACTAACCGCCGCCTCAAAATTTATATTTCGTTCGGGTTTCAAATTCGGATTTGGGTTTATGCTAACTCCGCTTACAAAAGTTGAAGTAAAAGCTTCAGCAAGCGTGGGCGCTCTAAAACCGGCGCCGATTGAAGATCGTAAAATTATTTTTTCCGACAACTTATAATTCAAACCAAGCTTAGGTGAAATATTTGAAACGCCTGCAATTGTATCAAGCTTACTTAGATCGTATCGAACTCCGGTTGAAACATTCAATCTCTCGAACAACTTGAAATCAACTTGCGAATAAGCGCCAAATGAAAATGAAGTTGGCTCGCCAAATATATTCGACACAACTTTTGCGGCTGCAGATTCTATTCCGCTAATTAATGTAAAATTTTCTCCGAAGCGATTTGTTGCGAGAACTTCGCCGCGGAATAAGTTTGCCCTGGATGTATTTTTAGAAACCGATTGATCGCGCCAATGAGTTCTGTAATAACTTCCTCTAAATTCAAGGTTAAGATTATCGTTAATATGATGTGTAAGAATTGTGCCAAACATTTGCCGGTTAGTTATAACTTTCTGTCCCTGATCTGCATCCGGCGGCACGAGAGCATTACGGCTGTCTTTCCAATATATAAAATTTCCGGAAGTTTGATTTAATGAATTAAGGAATAAAGTAATACTTGTGTTATTTGAAATATCAAAAGCGCATTTTAAGTATCCGATGTATCTTCTGCTAAAATCATTTTGCTTATAGCTGTAGTCATCAATGCGGCTTAAAGAAATTGTAAAACCTACGCCGCCGATATGGTTTGTATGCGCAGCAGAAATCGAATTGAATGTTCGTGCCTCCGTCCACCAGTCCCATTGCTTGTGCGAAGGTTTATCATAAAGCCCTCCAAGCGCTCTTACATAAGTAAAATTTTGCTCTACATTTTTTTTAGTTATGATGTTTACAACACCGCCAATTGCAGTTGAACCATAAAGCGAACTCGAAGCGCCTTTGAGAATTTCCACACGTTCAATTTCGCTAACGGGAATCATTTCCCAAATAATTTCTCCCGAATCGCCTGTATAAAGAGGAATGCCGTCTATGGCGGTTAGTACTCTTGTTCCTGCTCCCCGGCTGTATCCGCTTGAACCTCTGATGCTTATCTGATCATCAACAAGATTTACCCCCGGTACGTAACGAATTGCATCACGAATATTGTAAATGTTTTTTTTGTTGATGATTTCTGATTGGAGAACTTCAACGCTAACCGGAAGTTCATCAAGCCGCTGCGCGCGCTTTCCGGCTGTAACAACAATCTGTTCGGATTGAATTGCTGCCTCCTCCAGCGTTATTAATATCTCTGCATCTTTTGGCGTAACGTCAACTCTTAATTTTGAAGTCCGATAGCCAATCATTGAAATAATTAAGTTATAAACTGCGGGTTTTAATCCGCCAATAACAAACCTGCCGGCTGTATTTGAAGCAGCGCCGATTGCAGTCGCTTCAATCATCACATTTGCAAATACAAGAAGATTTCCCTTTTCATTTTGAATTGTGCCTGAAATTTTTCTTTGCTGCGAAAGAGTGGAAGAACAAACACAAAGAAAAACAATAGATGCAATGAGAAATAAATATTTCATATCGAAGATCATTCCCCTCCCGGCGGCTGCGGAGGCGGGTTGTTAAAATCGCAAATTATATTAATTCCGGTTGTCACTCCTGTTTGATTGATTACTAAAACTCCAGGTTTTGTTGTATCGCTGTTAGAATAATACAATCCCGCAACTGTCCATGCTTTTCTATCAAGCAAAAGCTGGGGTGTTTTAGACTGCGCAACAGCAACATACTTGAATTCACCCGGTACAATTTCTAAATATGATGAATCAAGCGACGAATAATTAAATTCGGTCACGCCGTAAGGAATTTCGAGACTAACATAAGCGATGTTAAATGCATTAAAATCACCGGCGGAATTAATTGCATTTTTAAAGACGACAATATGCGTCCGCGTTATGCTGTCGGGCCAATTTCCAACGAAACTTATCTTACCGCTAAAACCGGGTCTTTGATCTTCAGATTGAACCGGTGCAGGTTCAATACCTCCGCCGCATCCGTAAATGATCAATGTAAAAAGAAACAATATGTTAATTGAAATTTTCATGGCGGGGAATATATAAATAGAGTCTGTTAGTAACAATAGGCGGTGTTAAGAGATAAGAAGTATTCGGGAAGCTAAAAAAAGATAGATGTAAATCAGCAAGTCATTTAAAGGGGAATATTCGCATACTTATCTTTTTTGTATGATATAAATCCGACAGTCATCAACACATCAAACAAAGTCACAAAATCTTGTCTGTTTTATAACCACACAATTTTATCTATACTTTCAACTTGTTTAGTTTCCTTATTTTTCAATTTTATTTCAGTTTTTATGTAATCAATATCATTTTCAATCTTTTTAACAAATGAGGGCTTTTGTAAGTACAAGTCCAAATCCAAATATAATCCATCTCTATTATTATTTTTTCCTTTCTTTACATATTCTAAATAAAGTATTCTTTCCTCTGGTGTACTTAAAGTATCGCAATACTCTTTGACATCATCGAATCTAAAATTCTAAACATCTTACTCACCTTACGCAAAAATTGTAATACGAAGTCCGTTAGCTAACGGATAAAAAACAAACATTTTATCGAAGCTTCGATTTACAGTATAATTTCAGACTTCTACGTAAGGTGAGTTACTTAACTGATTTTGCAGTATTTGTTTTCTTTTTATCAGTTACTTTTTTCTTAACTGTTTTTGCATTGCCATCTGTTCCTCTTTAACTAAATCTTGAAATCACTATCTCAA
>MNYQ01000121.1 GCA_001873185.1 Ignavibacteria bacterium CG2_30_36_16
GCAGAAACCAAAACACCGCCGAACAAACCAACGCCAATAGCTGCGGGGAATAATTGAAGCGAGCCGCTTTTAATCTGCACATTAGTAATTTTATTCGTAAGCATTACTCCGAAAATAAGTAGAATAAGTATGCCGCCAACGTAAACAACCAATTGAACAATAGCCACAAAATCGGCGCCGAGAAGAACATAAATACCAGTAACGCCAAAAAATGTAAGTAACAAATAAAAAGCAGCATGCACAATGTTACGGGTGGTTACTACCATAAAAGCAGAACCAACAGTTGTAATGGCAAAAACAAAAAATATGATGTCGTAAATATTCATACCGTTTTACTCTTTTTTATCTTCAGGTTTTTCGGCTGAAGGTTTGTTCTCTTTTGGGGCAGCTTGTTCTTCTGCTTTTTTAGCAGCAGCGGCAGCTTTTTGAGCAGATTTCTCAGCTTCAGCCTTCTCAAAATTGTTTTTCTTTTCTGCTATTTCATCGGGCGTTAGAGTTACAAAGCTATACAATAGATTTTCCCGTTTGTATTCGGAAAATTCAAAAACATCAGTCATATAAATGCATTCAGTTGGGCAGGGGAAAACACAAAGCTGGCAATAGCAGCATTTGGCAATATCGATATCAAATTTGGTTAGCCATAAAGCTTTTTTCTTTCCGTTGGAGGTTTTTCCAAGGTCGTCGGTTGGGAGGCTTTTAACAGTTTCAATAGAAATACAACTAACCGGGCAGGCTCTTGCACACTGGTCGCAGCCGATGCAATCATCCATATTAACGTAAAGCCTGTTGCGCTCTCTTTCGGGGAGTAGCAATTTTACATCGGGGTACTGAATTGTAACGGCAGGTTTAAATAAATGTTTGAAGGTAACATTCATACCAATAAACACTGTTGTTAAACCAAGCCATATGTTGTTAAAATATTCTCGCATATTATAAAACTGTTATTAAACCAACAATAAGTAAATTGACAAAAGCAATCGGGATTAAATATTTCCAGCACAAAGCCATTAACTGGTCAACTCTTAAACGAGGGAGAGTCCAGCGAAGCCACATTTGAACTAAAACAAAAAATATTCCTTTGAAAGTAAACCAGAAAAATTGTTCGATTGGAATAAACCACGAAATTCCAAGAGAATTGCCAAGATAGCCGAACGGCGATTGATATCCGCCAAAAAATACTGCTGCAACAATTGCAGATACGGCAAACATATTTGCATATTCAGCAAGGAAAAACATTGCGAATTTCATTCCCGAATATTCTGTATGATATCCGGAGACAAGTTCCGATTCTGCTTCAGGAATGTCAAACGGTGTTCTGTTAACTTCGGCAAGTGTACTTATATAAATAATAACAAAACCGATAATCATGAAAGGAATGAAAGCAACTTTAATTAGTCCTGTTGAAGGTCCGCCAAAAATCATCCAGTTCCAAAAATGCCCCGTTTGAAGCTCGCTAAGTGTGTAAAGATTTAAAGTTCCTGTTATCATAACAATTGTAATGATAACAAGTATAGTCGGAATTTCGTAGCTGATTACTTGAGCGGCAGAACGCATTGCGCCGAGGAGAGTATATTTGTTATTCGATGCCCAGCCTGCCATTAAAATACCGGCAACGACTAAACCCGAGACTGCCACAATAAAGAATAATCCAAGATCAATATTAGAACCAATAAAAGCGCCGGAGAAAGGAATTGCCGCAAAGGCTGCATAGCTTCCGGTAAAGACAAGCACCGGGGCGATGTTAAATAATGCTTTGTCGCTGTTATCTGTAACAATATCTTCTTTCTGCATAAGTTTGAGAATGTCCGCCACAGTTTGAAATATTCCATGGTAACCTACTCTCATTGGTCCGAGTCGGTCTTGCATATGTGCCGATACTTTTCTTTCGAGAAGCACGGCGATTAGAGCGAAAGGAAGTATGAAAACAAACAGAGGCAGAAGACTCTGAATAAAACCGGCTGCAATTTCGCTGCCTGTTAATTTTAATAGAAAATCGTATATCATCTGTCAATCTCTCCGAGAACAATATCTATACTGCCAAGAATTGCGATAACGTCCGCAATCATGTGTCCGCGGCACAATTCATCCATTACACTCAAACTGATAAATGAAGGCGCACGCACTTTAACCCTGAACGGATTAACAGATCCGTCACTTATAATAAAATAACCGAGTTCACCGCGGGGGTTTTCAACTCTTGCATAAACCTGTCCAATCGGGGGTTTTACTCTTTTGGGAATAGCAGAAGTCACATCTCCTTCAGGAAGTTGATCGAGAGCTTGCTCAATTATTTTAAGGCTTTCTTCCATTTCAAGAATCCGCACAAAATATCTGTCCCAGCAATCGCCTACAGTGCCCATTCTGCCTTCGCCAACCGGTATGTTAAAATCAAATTTATCGTAAACTGAGTAAGGATCATTGCGACGCAAATCCCATTTCAAACCGCTGCCGCGAAGGTTTGGTCCGGAAACTCCAAAATTAATTGCCGTTTCAGGAGGAAGGATGCCAACATTGGCGGTTCGTTCAACAAAAATTTTATTATAGCTTAAAAGATCGTTCATCTCCTTTATCTTAGGTCTAAAGTAGGGGATGAATTCACGGGCAAGTCTTACAAAATCGGGATGCAGATCGTGAGAAAGTCCGCCGATCCAAATATAATTGTAAAGCAGCCGTGCGCCGCATGTAATCTCAAATAGGCTTAGTATTTTTTCTCTATCTCTAAAAGCAAAAAGGAAAGGTGTAAAGGCGCCAAGATCGGCGCCGTAAGTTCCAATAGCAACAAGATGTGATGCGATCCGCTGAAGTTCCCCCATGATTACACGAATATATTCAACTCTTTGCGGCACTTCAATTCCAAGTAATTTTTCAACGGCAGTAACGTAACCAAACTCGTTATACATTGAGGAGAGGTAATCTAATCTATCTACATAAGGGATTACTTGAGGGTACGTCATAGCTTCGGCATGTTTTTCAAAACAGCGGTGAAGATAACCGATATGAGGTTTTACTCCTTTTATAATTTCACCTTCTAAAAGAAGTTCGAGGCGAAGCACTCCGTGCGTTGACGGATGCTGCGGACCCATGTTAAGAATCATTTCTTCAGTTTTTACAGGCATAATTTTCTTTAATTAATAAGGGACTTTCATTCCCTGATAGAATTCGGGATTCTTATAATCTTTTCTTAAAGGATAGCCGGCTTCCCAATCGTAAGGCATTAGAATTCTTCTTAAATCAGGATGATTTAAAAACTTTATACCGAACATATCAAATGCTTCACGTTCGTGCCAATCGGCTGAACGCCAAATTTCAGAAACCGAAGAGACTTCGGGATTTTCTCCCGGCATACGAACTGCGAGTGTAACTTTTTGTTTTAAAGACATTGATTCGAGATGATAAAACAAGCTGAATGTACGACCTTCAAGCTTAACTTCTCCCTGTTCACCGGTTATTTTTTTCCCGTTTGCATCATCAACACCGGACAGATTCATAAGGTTGTTAAATTGGTAACTGTCTGTATCTCTCAAAAAAGTGCAAACTTTGTCAATCTCAAATGGATTGACGACAATAAAATCTTCCACCGGCACGCCGGTTTTAAATTCAATTATGCTTTCGCCAAATTTTTCTTTTAACAAGTTAAAAATTTCTTCCGTAGTTTTCATGCAGTCTTTTTAACCAATGATTCATTTCTAATTTTTTCCTGAAGTTTTAATAGCCCTTCAAGCAATGCTTCGGGGCGGGGCGGACATCCGGGCACATAAACGTCAACCGGTATAACTCTGTCAACTCCTTTTAATACGTGATAACCGTGTTCCCAATACGGACCCCCGCAGTTGGAACAACTTCCCATCGAGATTACATATTTAGGGTCGGGCATCTGTTCATACAACCGCTTGATACGGATTGCCATTTTAAGTGTAACCGTGCCGCTAATAATTATCACATCAGATTGTCTTGGTGAAGGACGGGGAATAACTCCGAACCGGTCAAAGTCGTAATGAGAAGCTGAAGTAGCCATCATTTCAATTGCGCAGCATGCAAGCCCGAAGCCCATTTGCCAGAGTGAAGATAATCGAGCCCAGTTAAGAACGTCTTCAACTTTAGTTATAATGATGTTATCATCGGTAAATTGTTTGTCGAGTAATCCCATATTTCAAATGCTTATTTCTTTTGGTGTTAGTTGATCCGGTTTTTCAAGGTTCATTTTTTCAGCCAAAACCGGCGGAACAATTTTAGGGCGTTCCCATTCGAGGTCTCCCTTACGCCACTCGTATGCCATACCGAGTCCGAGAAGGAGAAGAAAAATAACTCCGACTATATAGCCTGAAAATCCGAAACTCTGGTAGACCATTGCCCACGGAATTAGCAGCACAACTTCCACATCAAAAATGAGGAAGATTAATGCGACTACATAAAAACGAATATTGAATTTGACCCACGGTGTGCCTTCTGTATTTTCACCGCACTCGTAAGTTAATAGTTTTTCCCGTGTAGGGCGGCTCGGTCGGATTAATTTTGCAGCAACCACAGCCACGACTACAAAGAGTATGGCAGTTAAAAGGAAGATAAATATTTTTCCGAATTCAGTTAACATTGGCATCTATAATTTATCGGGCAATTAAATAATTAAAATTTTGAAAACAAAAATTAATTGAAATTCTTATAAGTTTAAAACATTTTTTTTGAGTCGCCAAATATTAACAACTAATATGCCAGCATCAAAATTTTGTGAATGGGGTATAAATTTGTACCGGCAAATAAATTATTGTCAAAAGTAGGAAGCTAGAAGATTCCTGTATTCTCACTAATAAGAATGACAGATGCGAAGCTGAACAAATCAAATGAAGACATCTTATTTATTCGATATTGATAAGCCATGATTGATTATCTTTAACAATAGGTTTATATTTTGCCAACTAAATTAAAGTATTGTAGTAACTATTTTTATTGTTAAAGATTTTTTTATCCGTTAGCCAACGGATTACTTTTTAACTTTATACTTTCAACTTTTTATTCGTTAACTAATCCGTTAGCCAACGGAATTACCGGGCGATGTAATTAAATGCGACCATCATTTGCAGAAATTAACTTAAGCAGCTTAGAGTTTAATTATTTAAATATCCGTAAAAAGGTTAACCGTAAAATAATGGCTGTAGTAAAAGCAGACGCATACGGACACGGTGTTGAACGGATTGTAAAAAAATTAAATTTACTCGGAAACAAGAGACCCAACTATTATGCTGTTGCTATTCCTGAAGAAGGAATAGAATTAAGAAAATTAAAAGTAAAACAACCAGTATTAATTTTTGAACCAATCTCGCCTCAGCAAGCGAAATTAGTTTTTAAGTATAATCTTATCCCAACCGTTTCTTCACCTCAACATTTGAAGATATTTGAGCAAACCGGAAAAATTGAAAAACCTCTAAGAGTTCATGTAAAGATTGATACAGGGATGAATCGGATTGGTGTTGCTTATAGTGATGCATTCAATTTTTTAATAAATTTAAGCCGTGATAAAAATTTCATCACAGACGGTATTTACACACACTTTGCTACATCGGATGAAAAAGATAAAACTTTCGCAAATCTTCAGCTCGAAAGATTTAAAAACATCATCCAACAATTAAAGGAAGCCGGAGTTGATTACGGACTTGCACATGCAGCGAACAGCGGCGCTATTTTGGATATGCCCGAAGCTTATTTTGATATGGTGCGCCCGGGTATTTCACTCTACGGTTATTATCCATCGCTCGAAACAAGTGAATCGATCAAATTAAAACCTGTTATGAGTTTAATTTCTTTTGTAAATTCTGTTAAACGAATTTTACCCGGAGAAAGTGTAAGTTATGGCAGAAAATTTACGGCGGAAAATGAAACTACTATTATTGAAGTCCCCTTTGGTTATGCAGATGGTTACCGACGTAATCTAACGAACAAAACTTTTTGTCTCGTCAAGGGAAAGATGTATCCGCAAGTAGGTACAATAACTATGGACAGAGTAATGTTTAATGCAGGCAACGACATCATTAAAATTGGTCAGAAAGTTATTTTGCTTGGTAAAACTAAAACAGAAAAAATTGACGCATGGGATTGGGGCAATGTACTCGGAACAATTCCTTACGAAGTAACATGCGGAATTACAAAACGTGTGCCGAGAGTTTATAAAGATTAATCTATGGAAATAGTCAAACAATATATTTGTCAGTGTATAACTACCGCTTCAAATAATCTTAGGTTAAATTCGCAGCAGATAGAAGTGGTTGCACTATTGCGCGAAGTGATAAGCGAATCATCGGATGTCGAGCGCGATATTAAAAATATGAAAAGGATAACCGAGTTTTCTACACTTGCAATAAGGCTGAACGAGATTTACAATTTCTTAGCCGGAAGGGTGGACATATTAAAATTATCCGACCAGTTCAAAATTCATAGCAGTGGTTTGATTAAAGACCTCACACACATGCTTGACACCGTTACGCCCCGATCTTTTAAAGCTGCAACACAAAAATTGGAAAATTTAGACATACACAAATCCACTTTACAATTCAATGAAAAAGCGGAAGTCAAAGATAATTCGGTAGTGAATGTCGATTTATCGAAAAGGAGATCTTCAGATGATCTGCTCGAACGGCAGAGTGAATCAATAAAAGAAAAACTTATTTTGGATGACGAAAAAGAAGACGAGGAAATTTTATTTCAAAACTTTGAAAAAACAGTGCTCGAACAAATTAAGCCTCTCGATGCTTTCTTTAAAAAAATCACTCCGGAGGATCTGTACATCGACGAGCTTGATGAATTTGTAAAAAAAGTAAAAGCTAATTCTGTACTATCGGAAAAAATAGGATTCGAAATAATTGCAAACATGCATAAAATTATTGCGCAGGCTCTTACGCTAATTAAACTAAGAGAAGTGATGCCGGGTAAAGATGTAGTTGATGCGCTAAGAGCATGCTTAATAGTAATTGTTGCCGTCGTTAAAGGGAAAGAAGTAGATATCACAAATTATTTAAATAGAGCCGAAGAATTCGGTAAACGGATAAAGATTATCAAAATTAGGAACTAAGTGGAATGAATGTTTATGCTGTTGTAATGGCTGGCGGTATTGGAGCGAGGTTTTGGCCAAAAAGTAATGAAAAAACGCCGAAGCAATTATTAAAAATATTCGGCGACAAAACCATGATTCAGGAGACTGTAGAACGATTGGATGGCTTTGTAGATAAAGACAAAATTTATGTCGTTACAAACAAAATGCAGCTTCCGCTTATGATTGAACAACTGCCTCAAATTCCACAAGGCAACATTATCGCTGAACCTTTTGGTAGGGAAACCGCTTCGTGTATAGGACTTGCTTCTATCATTATTCAAAAACGAGATCCGGGCGCTGTAGTAATAAATCTGCCTGCCGATCATATAATTAGAAAGTTAGATGAATTTTATTTGACATTAAAACTTGCGGTTGAATTTGCAAATAATACAAATGGACTTGTTACAATCGGCATCTTACCTTCGCGTCCGGAAACCGGTTATGGTTATATTCAAATTGATGAGCGGTCTGTGGCAGATAACATTCATCGAGTTTATTCTTTCGCAGAAAAACCTAACTACTCAACCGCAGTAAGGTTTTTAGAAAGCGGCGACTTTCTATGGAACAGCGGTATGTTTATATGGAAAGTGAGTTCAATATTAAATGAAATTCAGATTCACATGCCAGATTTGTACGAGGGATTGGAAGAAATTAAATCTGTTCTCGATACGCCGGCGTTCGATAAAAAACTTGCCACGGTTTACGGGCAGTTACGAAAAATATCTATTGACTACGGAGTGATGGAAAAATCGCAGAAAGTGTATTTAACAAAAGGTAATTTTATCTGGAGCGATATTGGCAGCTGGGAAGAGGTTTATCAATTGAGCGAAAAAAACGATGTCGGCAACTGCATAAAAGGAAATGTTTTTACCGAGATGACGGTCGATTCGTTTATTCTTTCACCAGATAAATTTACTGCCGTAATCGGCGCCGAAAATATGATTGTAATAAATGACAATGACTGCACACTCATTTGCCGTAGAGATCAGGCTCAGTCTGTAAAGAAAGTTTTAGATTATTTGAAAATAAATAAGTTAACTATGAAGTAGGGAGAAGAGGCGAAAAGAAATTGTTATTAAACTGCGCTAAAAGGCATCGAGTATTTTTGGAGTGAACCTTGCAGTTCAAATATTAGTCTTCATTTTCCCGTCAAAATAATTATCAATAATGAAGATGAAATTATGATCACGATTTATTTTCAACAAAAAACTAAAATAGATTTGAGATTAAACCAAAATCTTTTATTTTTGTGCTCCAAATTTTTGAAGGGCAGGTAGCTCAGTCGGTAGAGCAAAGGACTGAAAATCCTTGTGTCGGGGGTTCAATTCCCTCCCTGCCCACATCAATGTGCGAATATTACCGGGTATTCGCGCTTTTTATTTTAAAGCGATTCAGAGAAAGAATTAAAAAAAGGGAAATTTGTAATCATTTTACTAATCAATTTTCCCGCACCAATTCAATGAGTATAAAATAGAAAACCGAACTGATAAAACATTAAGAGTCTAACGTCTTAAAAAATCAATTTGGCTTTCTAAATTCAATTTCTTTTATGGGCAACTCTAAAAACAGTATTTTGTAAATCTACGGGCTAACATCAGAATAAGTTTGTTTGGTCAATTGTTCCCTTCGCACCAAATTGTTTGGATTTATTGAGGTTAATTCTGCTAACAATTTAATTAGAATATCTCTTTCATTTTTTTCTTCTTGTAAAGTGGTCATTTATTATTTCCTTGTATTAAAATGGTAAATCATCAGTTCCAGATATTTCTTCAACTGAACTTTCCGGTGAAGAAGTCTCTGCCGCTTCCGGGAGTTGTAACGCTTCAATATCTGGCAGGGAAGCACCTATTAAGCCTTTAAGATCACCGTGCAATCCAGATGTATTTTTAATTACTTGCCTTAGCATTTTCTCTCTTGCTGCCCATTGTTTTTCAAATGCTTTTCGTTCATCGTTAACTTGTTTTTGCAATAACTCAAAGGCTTCAAGAATTGCTGATATACGCTGAGCAAATTCGTGGCTTGTTAAATAATTATACATCGATTCCATTTTTTGATTTTTACCAACTTCTGACTGACGTAGAATCTGGATTTGAATTAATTGCTCTCTTAAAGCTGAAGCAATTCCAATAGACGAATTAAAACTCCCAATATAAACACCATCTTGAAGATCGAACGTTGAAATGTTATCCGGTAAAACTTGAGTAATTAAAACTGAAACATTAGCTTTTTCATTACGTTGATCTTCTTTGAGCTTTGCAACCCATTTGGGATCATATCTTTTATGTCGCTTGGATTCCCATAATATTGTACCGCATTCAAAACCAAATTGATTTTTTACTCTTTGGATTACATCAGCGCCTTTAACACCTTTTGCAACGGGGACAATATCATCAAACGGAAAATTATGTTTTAATAATTCTTCAAGTTCAAGTTCCTGTGATTCTCCCTGAGTTTGTTGAGAACCCTGCTCTAACTTTTTATTAAGCTCCTCAACTGTTCTTGATAGTTGATCTAGTTTTTGATCTTTATCTCGAATTTTCAATTTGTAATCAGTCTCTGATTCAGACTTGGCTTTTTGATAAATCTCGTCTCTTGCTGCATCAAGTTCTCTTTGCTTGTTAATTTCAAATTCTTTTTTATCTGCTTCAAGTTGACGTTGTTTTTTACGAAGTTCAAGTTCCTGCTCTGTTGCGTTTGTTAATTTGTTTTGGAGCTCAACAACCTGAGAATGGAGATCAGTAAGCTCAAGGGAATTTTCTTTTTTTACACTTTCTCTTATTTTATTTTCAGATTCTGCAAGCTTTTTACTAACTAAATCGGAAACTTGTTTATCAATAGTCCTCTGTTTTTCTTTTAACTCATTTTCTTTAAGGGTAAGTGCACTTTTGAGTTTATCAAACTCATCAACTTGATTTTTCAGAGATTCAATCTGACCAGAATACTTTACTTCGACCTCTTTTCGAGCAGAGTCTTTTGCTTTTTTTTCTGCTTCTTTCAAATTTGTACGGTATAACTCCTGGTATTTATTAGCAGCAGCCTCGTCAAATTTTTTACTAATTGCTTCGGTTAACTCAAATTCATAGCCACATTCAGGGCAAGTTATGGTTTGAGCTTTTATGGCGCTTTCCATTTTTATTTACTCCTTGCTTTATTTATTAAAAACCAATATGAGATTAATTCTTCTTCAATACGTTTATAATTAGGAAATTTTTCTGAAACTAATGACCAATATTTTGTTGAATGTTTACGTTCTATCAGGTGCATTAGCTCGTGGAATACAATATATTCTATGTGGTGATCTGGTAGTCTAGGAGCGTGTCCGAGAATATAGTTTTTTCAAATAGTCAATGATAGGTTTTAGACCAATTTTTCAGATACTATCTCAAAACAGTAAAACAAGAATTAAAAAAAATAAGGAAGCAGATTTTAAGCCGCTTGTGGAACCATTTTCCCGTCAATGACACTAACTAACTCGTTCTTTATTGCCCTTATTATCTTCTTTATGTTATGCACAGCACAGACGAGTGAGAACTCACCCGCGACTT
>MNYQ01000228.1 GCA_001873185.1 Ignavibacteria bacterium CG2_30_36_16
AGTGAAGATTGGTTTCTCGGCAGCGCGACAGACGAACACGGAAGAACTTTTAATGTGCGTCTCAACTTTTTAACTGCGGGAGAAAAATATTTAGCGGAAATTTATAAAGACGGCGAAGATGCCGATTGGCAAACGAACCCTTATTCAATAGAAATTGTAGAGGAGGAAGTAACAGGCAGTTCTATTTTGAAAATAAGACTTGCGCCGGGGGGAGGAATGGCTGTGAAATTTAAATTGGTTGATTGATTGCATTAAATTATTAGCCGAAGTTTTGATATTTCCGTTTTTATTTCTGTTGTTATAAATCCCCTTTTTTAATATGTTTCTAACCACCTTTATAATTTATTAAGGAAAAATTTCATGGATAACAGGAACAATTATTTATTCCCGGCTGCAATTTTGGGATTAAGTTTCATCATAAGTATTATTATTTTTACTTTTGTTTGGAAGGCTAAATCTGAAGAAAACCAAACAATTAATGTAACCGGTTCTGCAAAAAAAGAAATAGTTTCCGACATCGGAATTTTAAGAGGAAGCATAAACGTGCAGATGGGAAGTAAAGAATCTGCATACAGAGAACTTGAAAGACAGAAACCTCTTCTTATTTCCTATTTAAAATCAGAAGGATTTGAAAAGAATAAAATTGAGTTTTTTACAATAAACAGTTATCCAATTTATGAGATGGGATCAAATGGTTATCAAACTCAAAATGTAATTGGATATGTTTACAACCAACGGATTGAAGTTCAATCGAACGATGTTAATAAAATCAAAGAACTATCGCTTAAAATTTCTTCAATCATTGAAAAAGGTGTGGACTTTAATGTTGAAGTGCCGGAATATTATTACACAAAAATAGCAGAATTGAAAATTGAAGTTCAGGCGGAAGCTGCAAAAGACGCAATGATGCGCGCTCAAAAAATTGCCGAAGCAACCGGCAGAGATTTAGGCACGATGACAAGCGCAAGGATGGGAGTTTTGCAAATTACTCCACGGTTTTCAAATATGATTTCAGATTATGGTATTAATGACGTCAGCTCGATTGAGAAAGAAATTACAGCGGTTGTTAATGCTTCATTTAAAATTGATTAATTACTAACAAATTCAGAAAGACAAATGACTAAACCTCAAATTTGGGTAGCAGCTTTTTTAGCGGCATTTATTTTATTGTTTATGCTCGGTAGATTAACTAAAAGTTCTGCGGAAGAAGAAATGATGCCGGGAAGCAACGAGCTGCCGCAAACAGGTATGAGTTCCGGAGATGTAAGCCCCGAGCAGTTGCTTGGAAGATTGGGCTGTACTAATTGTCACGGTCAAAATCTTGAGGGCACAAAAATGGGACCTGCGCTTGTTAATTTAAACGAGCATTGGAGCAAAAACGAACTTACAAACTACCTCCGCAATCCTTCCTCTTATATGGATAATGAAAGATTTAAAGTCTTTAAGGAAAAGTTCCCAAATGTTATCATGCCGGCGTTTGGCAATGTTAATGTTCAGGAATTAGGAAAATTGGCAGAATATCTTTTAAACAGATAATTTTAAGGGGCACAATTTATGTTAACAGAAATTCAATAGTAAAAGTTGTTCCCGCTTCTTTTTCATTCTTTAAATTAATAACTCACATTACGCAGATTGGCGTTTGCCGGATTAAGAGATCTCAACTTTGAATAAAAAACAAAAGATTGCTTCACTCGAAGACTCGTTCGCAATGACACAAGAGAAAAGTCATTGCGATCTCGCTTTGCGGGAGAAGCAATCTCAACAAATAAATCAGAATGCTTTCCCTCATGCGGGAATAGCTAACTGACAATCATCCGGCGATGCAGATGATTTATTTTTATCTTGTCCGGTTTTAAGCTATAGTTATTTCTTTTTCAAGATAAACATCCTGAATAACATTTAACAATTTAACTCCTTCGGTCATAGGGCGCTGGAAGGATTTTCTTCCGCAAATTAGTCCCATACCTCCTGCTCTCTTATTAATGACAGCCGTTCTTGCTGCATCAGCAAAATCGTTTTCGCCCGAAGCACCACCGCTGTTTATTAAACCTGCGCGTCCCATATAATTGCTAATTACCTGGTAACGAGCTAAATCAATAGGATGGTCGGTTGTAAGATCGCTATAAACTTTCTTGTTAGTTTTACCAAATTTTATAGCGTTATATCCGCCGTTATTTTCCGGCAGTTTTTGTTTAATAATATCGGCTTCAATAGTTACGCCAAGATGGTTTGCCTGCCCGGTTAGATCTGCTGAAACATGATAATCTTTATCTTTTTTAAATTCGGGATTCCTTAAGTAACACCATAATATTGTAGCAAGACCAAGTTCGTGGGCATACTGAAACGCTTCACTAACTTCTACAATTTGTCTGCTGCTTTCTTCCGAGCCGAAATAAATTGTAGCGCCAACTGCAGCAGCACCCATATCTAATGCCTGCTCCACACCGGCAAACATAATCTGATCGAATTTGTTCGGGTATGTTAAAAGTTCGTTGTGATTGATTTTTACAATGAACGGAATTTTAGGAGCATATTTTCTTGCCGTCATTCCGAGCACACCAAGCGTAGAAGCAACAGCATTGCATCCGCCTTCAATGGCAAATTTAACAATGTTTTCCGGATCAAAATAAATTGGGTTGGGAGCAAAAGATGCACCGGCTGAATGTTCGATCCCCTGGTCAACCGGAAGAATTGAAACATAACCTGTGTTTGCCAAACGTCCTGTGCTAAAAATCCACTGCAGATTTTTTAACACGTTAATGTTTCTATCTGTTTGTGCAAAAACTCTGTCAACAAAATCTGCGCCCGGCAGGTGTAATTGTTCTTTAGGAAATTTTGCTTTGTGTGTAAGCAAATCACCGGCTTCACTGCCGAGATATTTTTTAATTTCATCTATCATGATGGTTCTCCATGTATTATTTTTTTTAATGCTAACAATTTCTATAGGTTTAGCACCTCTAAGATAAGGTTTCGAGCCTTTGAATTCAATTTAGTATGGCGTAAAAATTACATCATCAAAAAAAATAGAAACGATTGGAAATGCTAGTTGGGATTATTGTGGCGAATTGGCAGAATATTAGTGTATTAAAAATTTACCTGCATGAATGAATGAGAATGCATGGATGCATGGATGCATGCACATAAATTAATCATTCAATCTTCTCCGTAAGCCGAAGGACGGATTAGCGGGGGGAAAGGATTATGTCCCGGCACCGCAATTAATAACTTTTTTCAAGTGCGGGATTCGGGATGAATCCTTTTAACGTTATACGTTTTTTAGAGTTCCTTAATATCGCAAATTAATTTTTGTATCTTTTCCTTTAATTCTGGCAAGTCTTCCCTGGCTGTTTTCCAAACCACTTCTATATTTATTCCGAAATAATCGTGAATTAATATATCTCTCATTCCCCCTATTTCTCTCCATGGAATTTCTTTGTATTGGTTTCTTATTTCATCTGGTATTTTCTTACTTGCTTCCCCTATAATTTCTATAGCACGAACCAATGCAAATTGAGTCTTTTCATCTTTTTTGAATTCCTCGTATTCCATATTCATTATGAAAGAAATACCTTTTTCAATTGATTGATATATATCATTTAAATATATCTTAAAGTCTCTTTGTTTCTTCATATTGAGATTACTTCGCTTAATATATTTTTAATTAATTGTGGCTTCAAACTATCCTTCATAACTAAATCAACATTTATTTGAAGTTGGTCAGTAAGATAATTTTTCATCTCAATAAATTTTATTAGGCTTGGAATCTTGTTAAAAGAAACTAGCAAATCTAAATCGCTGCCGCTATCTTGTTCATTTCTCACATATGAACCAAATATTTCAATAGAATTAACTTCGTACTTTTGAGTTAAATATGGAAACAAAGTTCGCACCTTCGACAATATATTATCTAATTCATTTTTCATATTTAAAAAATGATATATTTTAATCACTAATTCAACTAAATAAAATATATTTTTGGAGAGAATTGTTTTTTGAGAATTCTCTTTTAGCTAACGGAAAAAATAAGCCGATTGAAACAACCGGCTTAAAATTTAATGAGAATTAATTACTTAGCTATGATTTGAATTAAAGCGCTTGCCACCGTGCGGTCAGCAGCATCGAGAAGGAATACTCTATAAAAACCCGGATCGTCAAAACTCAAATCGCTCTCATCAGTTTTAGCAAAGAAAACATACTTCATCTCAGGTTCGAGTACATAAGTAAATTTTTTATAATACTCAAATTTACTTTCAAATTTATTCCATTTGTCAAGTTGGATTGAACAATCAGCAAGATCTAAAGCATAATCGCACTTAACTATAACTGTCAAATAACCGGTTGTAAATCTGTCGGCAACGCCAACTTCACCATCATCGCCGTACTTTTCACAAAAGTACATTGCCGGCTGACTCTGAGCCAGTGCAGCAGTCCCGATGGCGGATAAAAAGAGAAACACAAAAAGAAGAGGAGAAAAGAATTTGGTATTCATATAGATTTCCTTCTGATAATAAATGATTTAAATAGTAATGAAAGTTCTTAGTAATTTAAGAAAGAATCGTGCCTAAAAAAAACATATTGAATTAGAGAAAATGAAATGTGAGTCGCAAAGCCTATACAATCTAATCTGAATGTTGTCGGTGAAAAACGACAATCGTTTAATAATAAAAAAAAGTTAGCGCGTTAAATTTTGAGCAGATAAGATCGATAACAATTGATAATTCATCGGTTAGTCAACAGAACAAAATTAAAGGATGACGCTAATGAAATATTCCGTGCGATTATTTTTTTTGTCCAGTGAGTTAGTAGTCACGTTACGAAAAATTTTTAATTGAATAACCCGCCATTTTCCACTGTATGCAAAATCCCGTAAGGCAATAAAATTTTACAAAACGATTGGCTTTAGCTACATTATGAGCCCAGATGCGGCTAACGCCATTAACTTTTTGCTAATTTTTCCCCGACCTAAAGAGGCTGTGTGAAAATCCTTAGCCCACAGTTTCAACTGTGGGAAAATAAACCGAAAACGAACAATTAGTAAACGTTTTAACGGTTTTTATTGAATATTAACACAGCCTCTAAAAGTAATGGCTAAGCAAAGTTTTAGTTTTATGCAAAAGTGAATATTAAAATAATTTTATTATTTTATTCACTATCTTTTTGAAAGAAAAAAAATTTTCGGAAGCAAAAAAATACAGAAGTTAAATTAAGAGATAAGATGAGCAATTATAAAAACATTAAACATGTTTGTTTCGACCTTGACGGCACACTTATGGATTCACATAAAACAATTTATAAAACTACAGTGAAAACCCTTGATGAGTTAAATATAAAACATAACCTGCGTGAGGAGGAATTGTACAAAAGAATCGGGCATCATTTTCTAAACATCTTTGCCGATTTAGATATTACGGTTGAAGATTTTGAACATTTTATAAATATCTACAAAGGATATTATTTTAATTTTATAGATTACTCGGTCATCTACCCCGATGCGCTTGAATTAATAAAAATACTGAATGATAAAGATGTTGCCGTTTCTTTATTAACAACTAAAGCTCAAGATCAAGCTGAAAAAATTTTAGCGTATTTCAAAATGACGCAAATGTTCAACTACATTATGGGACGTCGTGAAGGCGTTAAAACAAAGCCATCAGCCGAACCTCTATTAATAATTTGTTCTAAATTAAGTTTAAAAGCAAATGAGACTTTAATGGTTGGTGATACGGAACTTGATATTCAATGCGGCAAAGCTGCCGGGGCACTAACATGCGCAGTGACTCATGGTTACAGAACAACCGGGCAGCTTAAGTTTGAGCAGCCTGATTTGATTGTAAAAAACATGAAAGAATTAATTACTCTTTTAGAGTAAAAAAAACCTCCGGATTAAATATCTCCGGAGGTTTTCAATTTGCAACGAAAAGTATTATTAAAAACTACTTCATTCTATCACTCGCTTACTCTCTTACTTTAAATAAATCAGTTTGTGGATAAACAGATTGTCCCCTGTAAAAACTTTGAGAAAATAAATGCCTGATGATAAACCACCGGGCTGCCACGAAATTATCTCGCCACTTGTTATATCCACGCCTGTTAAGATTGTATCTATCTGCTGACCAATTACATTGAATAATTTGATAGTACAGTTTTTGAAGGCAGAAGGGAACTGAATATTAATTGTGCTATTAAATGGATTAGGGAAAAAAAACGGCTGCGCAGAAAATATTTCTTCGGTGTCTTCAACGTAAACAGGCGTTTTTTCTTTATATACATCGGTATATATTTTTACATTATTATTTATTACCTCCTCCTGAGAAATAAATATTTCTTCTTTCTCGTCTTTGTTTATATCATACGAAGTAGCGCCATAATAAGCGCCATGCGGATTTTCGTTTCTTTTAAGATAATAGATTTCATAATCGTGTGAACCTTCGTAACCTGTAAATTTTAGAATTATTACATTTTGATCTATACAAATGAATAATTCTTCTACTCCGTCTTTATCAAAATCTTTTGCAAAACAGTTCCCTGCATTAAAAGAAAAAACCCCTATAAAATCTATTTGGTGTACGGCTGTATAATCATCATCTCCGTTATTCTCAAAACATGTGAAAACTGTTTTAGGCACTCCATTGTAAAATGCATCGCCGCCTACCCAAAATTCTTTTTTCCCGTTTTTGTCAATATCATTTGTTTCAAAAAAGAGATAAGCATTATGTGTTGGTACGCTCCCCGACCAGGTATGTTTATATGAATGGATTCCTTTATTTTCATTTACGTATACTTCGCCGTTTATACTGCCCATTACAAATTCTGTTAAAGAATCGTCATCAAAATCACCAACTGCAAAACCGGTTGCAATAAAATCATCATAAAAAAAATTATAAACTTCCGAAAAATTATTGATAGAACTGTCATACTCCGCTATAACCATTTTCATTGTATTGGGTAATAGGCAGAATAGAATATCTTTAATACCGTTTTTGTCAAAATCCCCAAATTTAAGATCTTCGATTTGAGTAAAATTATAGTTGCTGAATATGAAATCACAATTTATCGGTAACAGACTTGAATCCTTGTTGTACACAAGAAGATTATTTCCCCAGGTTCTTAGAAATAATTCTTTTCTTCCATCATTATCGATATCGTATATTCCATGCACGCCATTAGTGGTGTCATCGAAAGAATGTAATAGACTATGATTAAGCAGAGAATCCGTCTCGAGAATGATAACAGGGTAAATCCAAGATGCAATTCTATTTAAACCGTACAATTCTATTTTCCCATTTATATTAAAATCATCAAAAAAAACAAAATAAAACGGTCCTTGAGAAATAGGCACCTTTTTATAAAATTTATACAGTGATGAATAAAAAGCCGTATCAATCGTTGTTAAATCTATTGATGTAACAGGAACTATATTTTCACTTGTTTTATTATAACTGTTAATGTTTTTGCAAGTAACTGTATTATCCGAATACGTAAGTTCTAATATTCCCTCTTTTATTTCTATACATTTAATATTCTTTTCATTTAAATTTTCCAAATACTTATTAGTTTGAGCAAAAAGAGTAAATGGAAAAAATAGGATTACCACGTATAACAATGAAATTAATTTCATGATTTTATTTTTTAATAAAAATGGGCATGCGTTTATTCATGCCCTTATTAAATTAGTTTTACTTTATTAAAATTAATTTTTGAGTCTTAATGAAGTTGTTGGTTTGTATTTTTACAAAATAAATTCCACTCACTAAATCAGTGCCATTAACTTGAACTTGATGAGTTCCTTTTTCTTTAATTCCATTTATTAAAGTTTTTAATTCTTTACCTAGAACATTATAAAGGATTATAGAAACATAATCTTTTTGAGGAATTTCAAACTCAATAGTTGTTCTGGGGTTGAACGGATTAGGATAGGCGTTATATAATTTATATGATAAATTATCCCCGTTACCTGTCGAAGCACTTTGTTTATGTTCGACACAATTTTCAACTGTTACAATATTACTTGGTAGAGAAACTAAATTATTCAAGTCTTTAGCTTTTACCCTGTAATCATAAGTATCTTCAAATACAGGACCCACAGAAACATCATAATCTATAAAACTGTTTGTTGAGGTTTGACCAATTACATCAAATATGCTACCATTTCCTCTTTCAATTATATACCCATTTAAATCTGCTTCCTTATAATTCAACCATGTGAACTGAGGATTGCTTGCTGCGGTTATAGAATATTGAAGATTTTGAGGCGCTAACGGTTTGTCATCATAATAAAAATATTTTACTGTATTGTTTGATGTGTTTTTTACAATACTATAAATATCATTCGATACTGACGAAATTGAAAACTGATCCCAACTAACCACCGCGGTATTGATACTTGTAGTAGTAACTGTCCAGGTATTATTTTGAAAAATACCCTGATAAATAGAATAATCATAACCATTCTGCATCAGTACTTTTAAAAAATTATCTGCAGTAACTGTTACATCAAATGCAGAAGTACTAAACGGCATTAAGTATGATGAAGAACTCCCCCAGGTAGAATTTAAATCTCTCTGCATATGTGCCCACGATGCAATTATATCACCTGTTTCCTCATCTTTAAATTCGGAATCAAGATAAAAAAGGTGCAATTTTGAATTGGCAACAATTAATCTCTCATACACTGATGTCGATAGCCAATAAGCATTTTGAGGCGTTTCCCACGATTGATTCTGAATGACAAAATCCCTTGTTTTTACGGCGCCTCTGTTATTTGGATAATCTATATCATTCCCAGTATTGTATGAAATATGAATTTTATTATCTGAATATGCAATTGCTGGTCGTCCGCCTACCTCATTTTCATAATCTGTAACTTGTTTATAATTAGTCCATCCTAAATGATAGCGATAAAAATATGTTTCGAAATCATCTTTGGTATCCTGAGTTGACCAAACTACCATAAGTCCTTTACTATTTTCGTACACAGCTCTTAATCCGCTAAAATAATTACTGCTTGTAGTTATTTCTGGTATTGTAGTCCAGGCTATCCCATTGTTCGTAGATTTATAAAATTTTATTTTATTATTACCCCATTTAAAACCGATATAAATATTGTGGCTGTCACCAGTAATAGCAGGAAATTCTCCATAAGAATCTATTAACGCACTTCTTAAAGTATCGCCTAATGTATTGACTAAAAAATATTTTATATAATTATTTGTTTGATTAGAAATTACGATATGATTACCGCTTGAATTTGAAAATAAATCTATTGCACTAATATTATTTCCAACACTTAATGTTGCTGGCTGATGCCAACTTTGTGCAAGCCCAACATTAATACATAATAGAATTAGTAAAGCTGTTTGTTTCATAAAAACCCCAATATTTTGAAATGGAAATTTTTTATTACTTTAACTTTTAAAATGGAAATCGGGAAAATAGGCACATGATGTTTATTTTTATATTGAGAAAAACAAAATATCAACACACAAGCACCTCTTTCTACTTTATCAAAATAAACAAAAATTCTGTTAAAAAAAACAAAATGTACGATATTCTTTTAAAGTCAAATGAGACTTTAATGGTTGGCGATACGGAACTTGATATTCAATGCGGCAAAGCTGCCGGGGCATTTACGTGTGCAGTATCTTATGGTTACAGGACAATTGAGCAGCTTAAGTTAGAGCAGCCTGATTTGATTGTAAAAAATATGAAAGAATTAATTACTCTTTTAGAGTAAAAAAAACCTCCGGATTAAATATCCCCGGAGGTTTTCAATTTGAAACAAAAAGTAATATTAAAAACTACTTCATTCTCTCTCTGATTACTTAAGTAGCATCATCTTGAGTGTTTTGCTGAAGCCTGCCGCCTTAATTGTGTAGAAATAAATGCCGGAACCAAATTGTTTGCCTGAAAATTCTACTTTGTGTTTACCGGCTTCTTTAAATTCATTAATCAACGATGCTACTTCTTTTCCAAGTACGTTGTAAACTTTAATAGTAACATTTCCGGCTTCGGGAATTGAGTACTTAATTTGAGTTACGGGATTAAACGGATTCGGATAATTTTGCTCGAGTGCATAATTTATAACTCCGTTAAATGTTACTTCAACAGGAGCTATTGATCTTGATGTTCCGTCAAGATCAATTTGTTTTAACCTATAATACGTTTTCCCGTCAACAGGATTGTTATCGGTAAAACTATAACTTCTTTTTTCGGAAGTTGTGCCGCTGCCTTTAACAAATCCAACTTTCACCCAAACACTATTGCCTACTGCCTCTTGCCTATTGCCTCTTTCAATCTCAAAACCGTGATTGTTTAATTCGCTGGCAGTACTCCAGTTAAGTATAATTTCATTCGGTCCTGCTTTAGCTGTGAAGTTAGTTAATTCAACCGGAACAACAGTATAAACAATAACACCAATGTCATCAACGTACCAGCCGTCTTTTTGAATGGAGCCGTCTGATTTTAATTCAAATTTTAATTTTACGTTTGCCGATGTAAAATTAGAAAGATTCATCTCTTCATTTACCCATGCGCTGCGCGTGCCGTCATACAGAGGTTCGCCATTAGGTTGAAAGGTACCCTGCCCCGGTTCGGTATAATTGCCGGCGAGCGGCATCCAAGTGGAACCATTATTTGTAGAAACTTCAACCTGCCCATAA
>MNYQ01000018.1 GCA_001873185.1 Ignavibacteria bacterium CG2_30_36_16
GAAAAGACGCACAAATACACTCTTGTAAATGAACCCGATTTTGAATTTACAAGCTGTACTACTTTTATTTCCCTATTCTTCCCGCCATTTGATAAAATTGGTGTTGCTAATAAATTAACATCAACAAATTCAAATTATTTTAAAATGTCGCCACAAGACTTAGTTAATTCATGGAATGAATCCACTAAAGAAGGCACAGAAGTTCATCACCAAATTGATGAATTTCTTAAACATAAAACGTTACCTCAGAATGACAAAGCTAACATCGCCGTCAGTTGGTTAATTAACTCAAACTTTTTAGGAGAAAAAATATTTTCAGAAATTATGATCTATTCCAAAGAAATTAAAATTGCCGGAACAGTAGATTTACTGGTTTACGATCCCTCTAATGATTCCTATAATATTTATGATTGGAAAACTTCAAAAAAAATTGAGCGGACAGCCTTTAAAAATCGGCGCGGTATAACACATGCCACAGAAGCCATTCATGATTGCAACTTTTACCATTACTCACTTCAATTATCTTTGTATCGATACATATTAGAAAATTTTTACGACGTAAAAATTAGTAAGTCAACACTTTTACATATTAATAGTTCTGATGTTATCCCTTATGAATGCGAATACTTAGAATCAACAATTGAAGAGATGCTTTTGGAAAACATTAGCTTGCTGAAAGTTAACTACGAAGAAGCTATTACTAAAGATTTTCTCGATTATTAACAGTTTCCCATCTTTATGTAATTCAGTTTATAAATAAATAATTGAATTTTAATAATCAAAGTGTTGTCCAAAAGCGGCGCTCCATAATAACGAAACCGAATTACCACTACAATAATTATCTTTAACTATCTTAACTTATTCTTAATATTCACAGAATACTCATCTCTATAAATTCCACTCCCGGTTGAATTAAAATCTCTTACTTCAATATTTGCCTGCTGAAGTAGGTTGTTGATTTCCGAAATTCTTTCAAGCGGATTTGGGTGAGTTGATAGGAAAGTTTCAATCTTGCCCGGATTTTGACTTACAAGATTATCAGCTTTAAGATGCTCAAAAAAGAATTTAACTCCGCCGGGATAATAACGCGTATCTTTCAAATAATTAAATGATTCCATGTCTGATTCCGATTCATCTGAACGGCTGTTTGCAAGAAACGCAAAACCAACAAATAAGTTTGAAGCTATCTCCGCAATTTGAGAAGGATTTTCACCTAAGATTAAATTTAATAAAACCGAAACGCCGTACTGCGCAGTCATTCGCTGAGTAGCGTGCCTTAATTCTGCATGTGCAATTTCATGACCAACTATTCCGGCAAGCGCCGCTTCAGAATTTAGATATTCCAGCAGACCGGTGTAAACATAAATATAACCGCCGGGAAGTGCGAATGCATTCATTACACTATCGTCGTCTATGATCTCAATCTGGTAGTTATAAATATCTTTACTTTCAATTAAGGGTGAAGCTAAAATATGCTGAAATATTCTGCTGTTAATATATGCTTTAACAGACAGATCTGTGCGGTAAATGGGAAACTGCTGCGGATCATTCAGAATTTGTGTGTTAATATCCAATCCAAGCTGTACATCATCAGATTTTGAAAATATATTAAGTCCGCCATCGCATGAGTTGTATATAAATGGACAAACTATTATAAGAATTGTCACAATATGTTTTGAGAATTTCATAAATCTTCCATTATTTTTTTTTGTAATAATTATTGACCATGATTTAATCTCATCATAATCATTAGAAATAATTACACTAAAAAATATTGAGTGCAATTATTCCTTTTCATGAATTACTTCCCACAATCTATCAAGCAGCTCTTCAATGCCGAGATGCGAGACTGCTGATATTACCAAAAACGTAGTCTCGGTTCCACGAATTTTTTTCTTCTTAAGTTTTTTTGCTTCTTCTTCCGTAATTAGGTCGGCTTTAGTTAATGCTACAATTTTTTTCTTGTGAGCAAGTTTCGGACTATAACTCTTTAACTCATTTAATAATACTTTATAATCCTGCTGATAATTTTCCGAAGTTATATCGATTAAAAATAAAATTATTTTTGTACGTTCTATATGCCGTAAAAATTTAATTCCTAGCCCTTTGCCTTCGTGCGCACCTTCAATAATTCCCGGAATATCGGCAACGGTAAATGTTTTGTAATCTTTATAATGCACAATTCCGAGATTCGGTTCGAGAGTAGTAAACGGGTAATCTGCAATTTTAGGACGAGCGGCAGATATTGATGAAATCAAAGTAGATTTTCCTGCATTTGGAAATCCTACTAAACCAATATCCGCAATTAATTTTAATTCGAGAACAATTTTTCTCGACTCACCCGGTTTTCCATCTTCTGCGTAACGCGGCGCCTGATTTGTAGGTGTTGCAAAATTGCTGTTACCCTTCCCGCCTCTCCCCCCTTTGGCAGCAAGATATTCAGCGCCGTCGCGGTCCAAATCAAAAAGGAGTTTTCCAGTTTTAGTATCTTTTATCATTGTGCCTACAGGCACTTTGATAATAATATCGCTCCCACTTTTCCCATCTTTTAATGAGTTTGCACCGGGAGCGCCATCATCTGCCTTGTAAAGTTTTTTATATCTCAAATCCAACAGTGTAGCAAGGTTATGATATGCACGTAAAATCACATTTCCACCATCACCGCCGTTGCCGCCGGCAGGTCCGCCTTTAGGGACGTATTTCTCTCTTCTAAAAGCTACCGCGCCGTTGCCGCCGTCGCCTGCTTTTATTTCAATTTCTGAATAATCTATAAACATAATTTTTAAGCCTGTTCGAAATATTTTGACACTGCATTTGTTAAAGTAATAGCATCGCGTGAATACGGATTGACTCTGTATGTAAAAAACACACCCTTTAGAATTTCGGTTGCCTCTTCATACGAACTGCACTCCGCAATTTTTTCCATTGTTGTTGCAAAGTCATCTCTATCTTCATTAAAGATATTTGAAACTATTTTATCTATTTCCTTATCTGAAATATAGACAAAAATATCTTTCGCCTTTTGGGTTTTAGAAGCAGACGAATTAATACCTCCATCATCAACTTCTTCTGCGGCTATACCGGTTATACTTTCATCATCATGAATATCATCTTCAATCTTGGGCAGAGTATTTCCCTCCTCTGACGAATGCTTCTCCTCATCTTCAATTTCATCGTTTGAAGGAGCATCCGCTTCTTCCTCAAAATCATACAAAACATCAAGATGTTCTTTGTCGGTTAAATCAAATTCAATTTCCTCTTCATCTGAAGTAAGATCAATATCATGAGCCGATAGATCATCAAGTTCTTTTTTGTAAACACTTAAGAAATCATCATTCTTTATTTCTTCATCATCTTTTTGAAGTTCATTAAGTAGATTATCATCCTCCTCTGAAAGCATAGATAGATCTTCATCTACTTCATGAATAGGCAATTCAGCTTCACTACTAAACTCCTCTTCAACTGACTGATCCTCTTGGATTTCAGAGTTTTCTTCAAATAGAGGATCTGTATCAAGAACTTCTTCATCCAAAAAAGTTTCCTCAATATTTTTATCTTCAAACTCCGGATTGATTTCTCCGGCAATTCCTGCCCGGTAATCATTCTCATCATTCAGATGCGTCTCCACTTCTTCAAGTTCATCTGAAATGAATAATTCGTTATTATCTTCTTCTTCGAGGAGCAGCTCATTACTCTCTTCATCCGGAGATTCAAAAACAATAGGCTCCTCTTCGGAAGGTAAAACAACACTTTTATCAGAATGTGCGGCGGAATCAATTACACGTCTAATTTCTTCAATACTGTATTTTTGTTTTGCATCGGAGGGCATCGCTTTACGAAGTTTGAAAAGATAGTCAATAAGATTTTTTTCTTTAAGAAACATCTCTATTGAGCTTACCGAAACTATTTTTTTATTTACACCGCCAATTGCTGAAAAATCCGCAATAGCATATAGTGCATTATCAATTAACTCATCCGCGCGCGCAGCAAAAAGCTCTTTATCAAGTTTACCGAGAACCATATTAAAATCGGAAGCAGAGATATTCACGATTCCTTTTTTCTGGATATAAGCTTTAACCACATTTCTGATATAGTCATAATAATAAATGTAATTTAGCAGCAGGTTAATCTCTTCGGTAGTTCTGATTTCTTCATTATCGAAAGCAAGCTTTGCGGCTGACCAGCGGGGACGAGCGGTAAAATTGATATTAAAAGAAACAGCCTGAACAACAAGACTTTTTACATCTTCATAAGAAACTTTTTTACTCTTTTTAATTTCTCGTCCGATTGTTAAAAAATGTTTAGAAATTTCGCCTCCCGAATAATCGAAAACGGAGTTGTTTAAAAGCCTTTTACGGTCTTCGTAAATTAAATAATCAAGCTCGGCAGAAATGTACTGCACAATAGCCGGGTGAATATTTGCACTAAACAATTTTTCGAACGTAAAAAACGAACCAAGTTTTTTAACTTTGTTTAGTGTAAAGTCGCTTATAAATTGAATTTCCTTCTCAAACATCGCTTATCTCAGTTATTCTTATCGTTAAAATAAAAAAAATCCCGGTCAAAAGTTAATCGGTAATTTCTTTCTGTGTGACGGTTAATTTTTAGCTTGTTTTAGTCGAAGAGCTTGCAGCGGAGAGTAAATCATAAATTCTCTTTTCTTGAGCGGAACATCACAAAAAACGTAGGATAAACCACAACTAAGAACAAACACTTTTAACTTTAATTTAACTTGCTTTTCTATACTTTGGCATTTGGCTCCATGTTTTCCACTTGAGGAATCATCCGGTTTTTTTCAATCAGCATTTTAAGTCCATATTCTTCATCCTACATATTCTTTAACAAAATTTAAGTAGCCTTGTTTTCCACCACGGGAGTTCCATCTTTCAACTGATTTCCTAATTTTTCTCAAGCATGATAGAATTTCTATTGCTGCCTTTTGTTCTAAATTAGCAGCGCTCATTTCATCTAATTTTTTACGACCCAATCTAAATTCACACATTTCCCGTACTTCGCTAAAAACAAGGGATTCCTTAGCCGTAAGGGAATATTCTTTAGGAGTATGGCTGCGTATTTCTATTCGATAAGCATCAATCAAAGCATCTAACGCAGACATGACATCATAGTCATTAAGATCATTTTGGTTTTGATAGACGCTAACAATCCCAAATTCAATATTCTGCAAGACATCAAGATATTTTTCATCCATGGTTTACCTATTTATTTTATGTTGATTAACAATTTATATTGCGACTTACTCGTAAATCAGTTTAACAAAAGCTTAACCGTAATATTGTTTACTTTTTCCGTTTGCTTTAATTATTTGCATGATTCGCTTAAAATATTCTTCAAAAGTTTCCTCAGCTTTTAGCGGAATATTTTCTAATGCCGCTCCAAAAGAATCCAGCAAATCATTGTGCTTTTCAAAAGTCTCTTCCGATAATTTTTCATTTTCTGTGCCCCGGTAGTTAAACCGGAACTGCCATAAATTATCTTTTCTATTCTTGTAATTCGTGTCCGTTTCTTTTCACTTTCTACTAGCAACTTTCGAGTCTCTTCCCCTTCTACAATCCTTATCTCTTCTTCAGTTAAACCAATAAAGATTTTAACAGACCGCTCCGATGGAGCTATGTTGTTATTAATGATTTAGTTCAACCAATAGTACGCCCCGATGGGGTTAAACTCATTTCATTTTTTTTGCTCAGTAAGAGCGGTCTGTTAATAACATTTTGAAAAGAACAATTATCCTAGCTCCGTAGGAACTTTCTGTTTATAGCATGGATTACAAAGAAAATATTTTAGCTCCGCAGGAGCGGGCTGTTGCGCTATCCTTCTACAATTTTTATCTCTTCTTCCGTTAACCTGTAACGCTTATAGACCAGTTCATCTATTTTCAGCTTGTAACAAAAATATCCTTTCGCGAACGGACACAAGGTGATTTAGATCTTTATTTATTTAAGTCCTTAAATTTCACCCTATCGACTTCTTTACGATATTGTCTATCATCCCCATTATACTCTCCGTCTCAGTCAGCGCAACAATTATTTTCTGATAATGTTCGATATCTTCATTTGTAAGAATACGGTCCTTCCGGTCTTTCAACCACTTCTGTGCAGGTTGGTATCCGCCTATGTAAAAACTCCATGCCGACTCGGGAACATTTCCAAAGTATTGTTCTTTGTTGATGAATACATTCCCATTCTTGTAAACTAATTTTTCTACTTTATCCGTTCCGGCAATGGGATAAGTAGTGATATATTTATTTACTTTCGGTGATTCAAGTAGATGAAGCGACCGTAATTGCGTACCTAAAGTTACAATAGCTTTGAAACTCTTTTCGTCTTTAGGATAAGGCACACGTGGGAAATCTATTTTTAGAAACTCTTTATATTTCGCTCTATAGCTTGGGGAGTGAAGAACCGCGTAGATGTAATCGAAAATATTTTCCGGCGAAACTTTGCCGGCAATCTTTTCTATATCATTAACAATTTCATGTTTGAGATTTGGATGTTTGGTTCCGTCTTTGGAATAGAGATATAAAGGGAATGTATAAGAATTATCCAATGAGGACAGCAAGGATTTATCACTTATATATTTAGAACAATACGTGGGATTATATTGTTGTCGAATGTTCTTGCATATATTTAATGCAACATTTTCTTCTAAGAAGTTCTTCATGACTTCACCACGAGGTCTCGACATAATACCTTTCGCATTACCGGAATACAAAGTCCATCTTTCATCAAAAGGTCTGTACGAAATTGAACTAATTCGTGCTTTTATTATATCTTTTTTTGCACTATCATATCTCCAATCATCAGTTTCTTTTGGAAAACTATTTTTATGAAGAAATTCATTTTTGTCTAAGTTGGTGAAATCTTCCAAGAATTTTTCAACATCTAATCTCGTAAACTTGATAAGCTGGTTATCACGAGCAGAGGCAATCCCCATTGAATAATTTATGAAAAGTTCATCAACCTTGAAGCCTTTATCATAATCTGATTCAGATCCGAAGTCTTTCGGTACAAAGAAATAATTTGGTTCGGAGTAATCCAGCTTTTTCCAATTGATGTTACTCAAATCATTTTTGTCAAGCGACTTGAATTTTTCTTCTCTCACACCATAAAGTTCTGTATAGTAGACCGACCCAAACATTTTTCCCTCGCTAGTTCTACGGACAAATATAGAGATGGAAACACCTTGTTGAATGTCAAAAACATTCTCGTCTTTACCGCCATCAAGTGCTTTTTCCTTTTTCTTTGAATTGCCATGCAGATCGAGAATATAAATGTCGTCGAATGTTTCAAGCAGATGCTTCCTCATCTGGCGATGAATAATTCCGTCTATAAATGAATTGTTTGTTATCATCGCAACAATACCGGTTTTATTCTTTTCGATAAAATGTTCTGCAAAGCGGATGAATTTTATATAATCGTCTGAAAGAGGTTGAATGTTTTTTTCATTCAGTCCCGTCTTATAGTCAGAGATCAAATCTTGTATCCACTTACCTTTATTAGAAGAACTTACACTGTAAGGCGGATTTCCGATAACTACCATAATTGGTGTTGTGTTTTTTATTACCGCCGCTTCTTTGGATTCATCAGCAATGCTTTCTGCAAAACCAAAACCGCCAAACAAGTCTTCACGTGTTGTGCTTTCCTCCAGCGAGTTGGTAAGATAAATACCAAGACGAACATTGTTAAAGTATTTAAAACCCTTTTCCTTAAGGTTCATACTTAATTTCAAATGAGCAATAGTGTAGGGAGCCATCATTAATTCAAATCCATGAAGCCGTGGAAGTAATTCGTGATGAACATATTTAGGCCAACGCCCCTTTTGATCTGCAAACCTTAAATAAATATTGTTTAATACTTCTGTTAAGAATGTTCCTGTTCCGACAGCAGGATCAAGAATTTGTACTCTATGCACACCGGTTGCTAATTTTGATGTATCGGCTAAACCGTTCGCCAGACCAAAATCTTTTTCGAGAAGATAATCAACAGAACGGACAATGAACCGGACAACAGGCAGAGGTGTATAAAATGCGCCAAGTTTTTTACGCAATTCCGGGTCATATTCTTTTAAGAAGTCTTCATAAAAATGAATTACCGGATCGGGACCTTCGTGAGTCTTTCTCCATAAATCATCTTTGAAATATTGTTTCATCAGCGCAGGAACATTGGCATGAGAAAAGACCATGCATAATTCATTAACTATATATTCAAGCCGCTTGTCAAAGTCGGGTCCTACTATGTGATTAAAGAAATGTCTTAGCAGAGGATTAGATTTAGGAACAAGCTCGCTCGCTTCGCGTCTTGTGAAATTTCCCGGTGTATCGTCATGATAGCGCGCTACAAAAAGACCATATACCAAAGTCTGTGCATACATATCAGCAAAAGAATCAAGAGTTAAATCATGCACAAGCCGTTTCTTAATTGCGTTATAAATGTGTAGTATCTCGGTATTCTTTCCCGATTCATTTGAAAGAAACTGTCTTATGTTATCCCTTATTCTTTGTGCCTTTCCTCCCATTATTTTTGAAAGATGTTCCCCTGACCGGATTGGTTCTTTATGGGATTGAGTAAAATCAATTAAAGATTTGGCAACATGTTCAAAGTTTTCCGGTATAGGTGTTATCGTTAGACGTTTTATATCATAGTGGGCAATTTTAATAGGGTCTTCGTAACGCAAGCCATTTCTATAAAATCGGAATTCCACATAATCAGTAAGGACTAAGTTCGCGTATCCGTAATACCTCGCCATCTGCTCTGACTCTTCAATCTTATCCAAAGAAACGCCAATCTTCTTGGCTTCAATATATAGAAGTGGAACACTGTGCTGAAGGACTACAAAATCCGGTTTGTTGCCATCCTTTGTTTTCGCATCGTGGTCAATACGTTTAACGTTAATGGACTCAAATATCCCGCTGATTAAATTTTCAAAGTCTGTGCGGTAACCCATTTCACTAGTTTCCTCGTAGGAGAACTTTTTAGAAATGGAGTGAATATAATTTTCAAAAATGTTTTTCATAATTTCCAATTTCCAACGCAAGGCTTTGTCTATTACAAATTTTATCCACAGTTTAATTTGTGACCCGTCATTTCCTCAATACATGGAGCTATTCAAACTAACTCACTAAAAAATGAAAGCAAGAAAAACCATTGTTTCGTCTGGCTTTTCTTGCTTCAACATTCTTCAAAACAATTTACGCTTCTACTTTTTCCTCACAAATTTTTGCTTTCAAATAATCGCGGTTCATGCGGGCGATGTTGCTTACTGAAATTCCTTTCGGACACTCGGCTTCACACGCATAAGTGTTTGTGCAGCTTCCAAAGAAATTCTCATCCATCACTTTTACCATTGTTTGCACCCGGTCGTAACGCTCCGGCTGCCCCTGCGGAAGTAATGCAAATTGAGAAACTTTTGCGCTCACAAAAAGCATGGCAGATGAGTTTTTACAAGCAGCTACACACGCGCCGCAACCGATACATTCAGCCGCATCAAGTGAAAGATCGGCATTCTCTTTTGAAATTAAAATTGCGTTTGCGTCTTGCGCGCTTCCCGTATTAAAAGAAGTATAACCGCCTGCTTGTTGAATTTTATCAAAACCTGTTCTATCGATTACTAAATCTTTTATAACGGGAAATGCCGCTGCTCTGAACGGTTCAATGTAAAGTGTTTCGCCCTCTTTGAAATTGCGCATGTGCAATTGACAGGTTGCTGTTTTAGGTAATGGTCCATGCGGATGACCGTTAACCACTAAACCGCAAGTTCCGCATATTCCTTCGCGGCAATCGCTCTCGAATGCAATTGGAGTTTTTCCTTCGGCTTCCAGAAGGTTATTTACTTCGTCAAGCATTTCAAGAATGGATGAATCGGGAGAAACTTTTTGATTAAATTCTTCAAAGTAGCCTTTAGCGTTTCTATTTTCCTGACGCCAGATTTTTAACTTCAAGGTTATATGATTGTCGCTCATTATTTATAACTCCTCGTAGCCAATTTAACATTTGTAAATTCAAGATTTTCTTTTTCAAGTTCCCATTCGCCGGGTTTTTTATATTCCCAGGCAGCCACATAAGCATACTCATCATCTCTTCTTAATGCTTCGCCTTCGGGAGTTTGATATTCTTCACGGAAATGTCCGCCGCAGCTTTCATTTCTGTTTAGTGCATCTTTAGCCATCAGTTCGCCGAGTTCAAGAAAATCTGCAACCCTGCCTGCACGCTCTAATGTTTGGTTTAATTCTTCTCCTTTACCAACAACTTTTACGTCAGTCCAGAATTCTTCTCTTAATTCTTTTATATCCTTTATTGCCTCATTCAGTCCTTTTGCTTCTCTTGACATGCCGACTTTATCTATCAGGATCATTCCAAGCTTTTTATGAATGGCATCAACCGTTTGCTTGCCGTTTACTGAAAGAAGCTT
>MNYQ01000132.1 GCA_001873185.1 Ignavibacteria bacterium CG2_30_36_16
TAGGCATAAAATATAGCGTGCAATTATTTAAGACACTTTGTTTATAATCATCATATCCAACAGCCGTGAAGAAGTTAAAGATATCGAACAAAGCCATGGTAGCTGTCGGCTCATCTCCATGCATTTGCGACCATAAAAATATTCTTTTTGAACCGCTGCCGAGCGTTATTAAATATATATTTCTTCCCTCAGCAGACTCGCCCGCTTTTTCAACTTTAAATAATTTGTTATCTTTAAATTGCTTGATGAGCGGAATAATATCTGCATGTTTGAATCGTCTTTGTGTAATTGATTTTTCTTTGAAGAGTTCATAATCATTATAAAGACGATTTGCTAAATCATTGTTTTGAGCCATAGATAATTCTGTCAGAATTAATAAAATAATTGGTAAAAGTTTTAACATTTTACTACCGTTATTTTTAATTGTTAATTTATTCACTTACAAAGACTAATGCAAAGGAAGAGTATTGTTATGTCAACTAAAAAATTAAAAATCGGGTCATCGCTGCCTCATTTTTCGCTTAAAGGAATTGATGAAAAGATCTACTCATCTGAAAACTTTAAAGATAAAAAAGCAATAGTAGTTATTTTTAGTTGCAATCATTGTCCTTATGTGCAAGCCTACGAATCCAGAATAATTAAATTACAAAATAATTTTGTGAATGATGCAGCTATCGTAGCAATTAATTCAAACGATGCCGAGAAATATCCTGATGATTCTTTTGAGATGATGAAAAAAAGAAGTGACGAAAAACAATTTAATTTTCCATATCTACACGATGAAGACCAATCTGTGGCAAAATTATTTGATGCTACACATACACCGGAAGTCTTTTTGTTTGATGCTGAAAGACGGTTAGCCTTTCATGGGAAAATAGACGATAACTGGCAGACTCCCGATATGGTAAAAAGCAGTTATCTTAGAGATGCAGTTGTAGAAGTGATAAATGGGGAAGAGGTTTCGGTGCCGGAGACTTTTACAATTGGCTGCACAATTAAGTGGAAAAAACAATGTTTGTTAGCTAACGGAGGGCTTGCCACGCTATGAATATCGGGAAAAATAATTTATCTAAAATATCTTCTTTGATGATAGGCAAGTGTAAAAAATATTAATAAACTGGACTACTTATACATTCAGTTGCATTCCGGTTTTAGTAGTCTGCGTTGACTGTAAATATACTTGGTATTAATACATCATTCCAATATTTAGTGTAATATAAAATCCCCCAAGAGTTTTCTGATATCTTCCTTGTAAACTTTCTACTCCGCCATCAAAAAATCTTATGAGATAATAGCGGAAATTTAATCCAACCAGGCTTGATTTATCGAGTCCGAAGTTTGCGCCAAAACCTGCATAACCTCCAACAGCATAATGCGCCTGCGCTTTACCGAACGAGTTGAAAAATTCTCTTTCATACGGAGTTGTTACAGCGATTGTTGGACCCACTCCTGCGTTAATGTATGGACGAAGGTTGTCGTGAATAATTTTTCTAAACAACCTATATTGCACGCCAGCGGTAAATGGAATTAAAAACACACGGTTTTTTTTGCCGCGTGTTATTGTTTGATAGGGATAAAAAGGATCAATAAATTCCACCTCTTTATCATCTTTCGATTCGGAGATTGAGAAGTCAGTAAAAAAAGTAAATTTGTCATTAATTTCGTTCCTATAAAATCCGCCAATCCCGAAGCCGCCATCACTGAACATCAAATCCATCCCAAATGCGTTACCTGGAAATACTTCAGGTTCTTTTTCCGGGGCGAGTTCGCCAATGCCCTGCGAATTTACATTTAGAAACGGAATTAGTAATATTGCTGCTAAAATTAGTTTTTTCATAATTATTTATTTTCTTTATACAAAGTTAATTTTCAAAATTTAAAATTCAACAAATAAATTTAGCATAAAGTTCATGCAATTCAATATTGACACACCAGAATTCTGGGAAGAACAATACCGTAACGACAATGCAAACTGGGATATAAAAAGTGCAACTCCGGCTTTTATTGAACTACTAAAGAATACAATAGTTTTTGGTGAAGTTAAAGGGAATATTTTGGTCGCCGGCAGCGGTAAAGGTTATGATGCGATAGAAGCAGCCAAACAGGGCTTTAAAGTTACGGCTATCGACTTTTCCTTATCAGCCGTTCAGCTTACAAATAAATTAGCTTCACATGAAAATGTAAAAGTTAATCTTCTTAATGAAGACATCTTTTTACTTCCGCAAGAGTACAACAATAAATTTGATTTTGTTTATGATTATACAACCTTTTGTGCTTTTAGTCCGCAGAGAAGAAGAGATTATGTGAAAAAATTATCTGACCTTTTAACTCAAAATGGAAAAGTTGTGATAATATTATTTCCGGTGGAAAAACGGGAAGGCGGACCTCCTTTCGGGATTGATAATATGGAGACGTATAAATTATTCTCGGAATATTTTTCGCTTCAATATTTTTCAAGAAATATAAAATCAATTAAACCCAGACGGGGCAGAGAGCTTCTGCACGTTTACAAAAAAGCAAAATAAATATGCCGTTCAATTTAGAAATTAAAATTGCTGTAAAATCATTAAATGAAGTTGAAAAAAAACTTGCTGCACTTAACGCTGAAAATTCGGGAGTACTCATTCAAACTGATATTTATTATAAAACTAAAAATGGTTTGCTTAAATTAAGGATGGAAAACGGTGAGAATCAGTTGATACATTATTTCCGTAATGAAACGGTTAAAGACCGATGGTCGGATTATAGTGTTTTGAAAATTAACGACTACAAGGCGGATAAATTTTTAGCCGGACTTTTTAAAACAGAAGTGACTATAAAAAAAAGCAGAAACCTGTACTGGTATAAAAACACTCGCATTCATCTCGATAAAGTAAAAGGACTCGGAACATTTTTGGAATTGGAAACAAAACTTATCAATGGAAAAAAAGAAGCAAAAGAGAGATTTAATTTTTTAGTTAACTATCTTCAATTAGATGCGAAGAAGCAAATCCGGAAATCTTACCGGGATTTATTATTGGAAAGGGAAATATGATTTTAACTAAATCAGGGTTAGCTCCGGTTAATCTCGAAAAAATTATAGCCGAACGAATTAAAAATAAATCTCTCGATTCATTCCTCTTAATTGTTCCAACAAACAGAAAAAGCAGGTTTCAAAAAAAAGAAATAATTTCATCAGCGCCAGGGCAAAGTTCCGGGCGGATAAATATTGAAACCATAGGCACATATTCAACAAAAATATTTTTTGATGACATCTCCGCACGCGGAAGAATTTTAACAGAAGCTACTTCTGCCGTGCTTCTTAAGCAGGCTTTTACAGACACTGAATTAAAATATTTTTCAAGTTATAAAAATGGAATTCCTTCCGGAACGGTTGAACGAATAAAAAATGTTATCAATGAATATAAAAAACACGGAATTACCCCCGGACATTTAAGGGAAGAATTAAAAAAAATAGACGGTTCCGAAAAAATAAAAGCCGAAGATATTGCAAATGTTTATCAAGTTTATCAGGAGAAGTGCGCTAAACTAAATGTGATGGAAATTGGCGATATTTATGCCGCGGTCAATTCCTTAAATGATGACGATTTTGCTGTTAAATTTAAGGAACTGTATCCGCATGTTAATCTGATAATTATAAACGGATTTGATGAGTTTACTGCGCCGGAGGTTGAGATAATTGATAAAACATCCGTACTCCCCGAAACCTGCTTACATATCGGCTTTGATTATTATTCCCATAATAATTTCATATTCTCTCATCTTGATGAATGTTACAACCGGCTGTTAAAAAGAAAATTCACGGAAGTTCAAGATATCTCGCCTCCGGTGTTGGACGCATTTAACAGAACAGTGAGGGAAGAACTATTCAATATGAATAATAATCACCCGGAATATAAACCTAAAATAAACATTATCACCGCCACTGACAGGAGTATGGAAATTGAACTAATAGCAAAAGAAATAAAGGAACTAATATCAAACCAAAATGTGGAGCCGCATAAAATTTGCGTTGTTTTTAATCTCATACATCACTATTCGCATATTGTTAGAGATATATTTACACTCCATGGCATTCCGTTTAACCTTACTGACAGATATTCTTTAACCACTTCCCAGCCTGTAATTGCTATCATTAATTTTTTAGAAATTTTAGAGAATGATTTCTACTACAAGAATATTTTTCGTGCACTAACAGGCGGATTTATAAAATTACATTCGGTGGACTTATCCAATTTGTTGAGGGCTTCGGTAAACTTGAAAATTATTTCCGGGTTTAGCAATTGGAATTTGCAGCTTAATGAGGCTCTGCAAAAAACCCTTGTCGAAGATGATGATTCAGTTAAGCGGTACGAAAAACGGGTATATGAAAAAGCGTTTGCGGACATCGAAAATATTCATACTATCTTAAAACCGTTTGTTGGAAAATTAACCTTAAGGGAGTTTCAGAAAAACTTAACCGACCTTATCTTCTCTCTTAATATTCCATTGAATATACTAAACAGCCATGGAGATGAAGTTGAAAAAAACACAAAAGCTCTTTCGTCATTTATGGAAACTGTTAATGAGCTGCTTGAGCTATTTAAACTTGAATATGGAACTGAAAAACAATTTCCTCTCTCTTATTACCTTGATAATCTCCGAACTGCCGTTACGGCAACGCGGTACAACATTAAAGAAAAACCGGATTTTGGAGTTCAGGTTACTACATTAAATGAGATAAGAGGATTAAAGTTCGATTATCTTTTTATTTCAGGTTTATGCGATGGTGATTTGCCAACACGATATCAACCCGAAATATTTTTCTCCGGTTCATATGTAAGAAAGGAATCGAAACATCAAACGGAAGAAAGATACCATTTTTATCAAACATTATGCGCGTGGAATGAAAAGTTATATCTAACATATCCTCTCCGTGAAGATAAAAAAGAATTAGCCCGCTCGAATTTTTTAACAGAGTTTATTTCATTGTTCGATACAAACGCAAAAGACAAAATGGATTATGAACATTCCGTTTATTCGATTAACGAGCTGTTACATTTGTTTGGAATAAATCAAAGCGAAGATATTAAGGCAGCGCTAAAAGGAAAAATTATTGATGCTGATTTTATTTCTAATTCTATTGCTGTAAATAAAGAAAGAATATCCAATCCCGAAGCAGAATCTGCTTTTTCAGGTGTTATTAGCAAAGCCTTGAACGAAGATGAAAAATTGAAACTTAGTGAAATGAAAGAGAAAGAGTTTTCAATCTCACAGTTGGAAAATTATGCAAAATGTCCGTATAAATATTTTGCCGAGCGAATACTTAAACTTGAACCGCCGGAGGAACCCACCGAGGAAATAGAAGCCCTTGAAATGGGAAGTCTTCTTCATAACATTTTATTTGAGTTTTATGTCAAAATAAAAGAGGAAGGAATAATACTTGCCGGCGCCGATGAAAAAATAATTGACAGAGCTGAAGAAATTATATTTTCGATTGCTGAAGAAAAGTTAAGTAACACTAATTGTACTTCGCCGATTAATTTTTTTGAAAAAGAAAAAATACTCGGTGTAAATGGTGATCATAAAAAGTCCATTCTTTACCTTTTTCTTTTGGAAGAACAAAAGTCCGAAGATGGGTTTATCCCCGAATATTTTGAAATAAGTTTCGGCGGAATAAAAAAAGACGCGTCCGGTACGGATTCTCTTTTAACCGAACTATCTGCTGGAGAGGTTAAGGTGAGAGGGAAAATTGACAGAGTTGATATAAACCAGCCCAATAAAAAGTTTAGAGTAGTTGACTACAAACTCAGCGGTAAAAAACCTACGCTTGATGATTTGAAAAGAGGTATTTCGTTACAGCTTCCTCTTTATATGTACGCTGCCAAAAAGTTGATAAAAGCCCAGTTTAATTATGATGCTGATCCTAGCAGCGCAGAAATTTATTCTCTAAAGTTTAATCAAAAATCTTTTGGGAAAATAATAATTAAACCTACTACAAGCAGAACTCAATTAGACGAAAATGAATTAGAAGCATTGAATCAAAAGATAATAAGTGAATGTGTTGAAGCGATCAATAATTACGTAAAGTTAATTTTAGAAGGTAAATTTAACTTGAGCAGACTGCATGACCGGGAGAATAAAGTTTGCAGGTATTGCAGCTTCAGGGCTGTTTGTAGAATTCAGGATATCAACTAACATTTATTTGCAAGCTTTATTTAAAAAATGTATTTTCCAATAGCTTTATTCTTAAAAATTATTTTACAAAAAATTAATATGAAAGGCTGATCATGAAAAAACTTTTACTTTTAATGATCGTTACTTCTTTGTTGTTTCCTATCTTCTCTCAAAATGAAATTTATCAGCGCTGCGCTACTGATGAATATATGCAGTATCTAATTGATCAACAACCGCGTCTGAAAAGTTATCTCGAAACGATGGAAAACACACTTAATGCTTATCTTCAATCGAAAGAACCTCGTTCGGAAGAGACTGTAATTGTAATTCCGGTTGTTGTTCATGTAATTTGGCGGACAACGGGGGAAAATATTTCAGAGAATATGGTGCGCAGCCAGATACGCGTGCTTAATGAAGATTTTAGAAAAATGGCGGGAACCCCGGGCTGGAATAATAATGCTGTCGGAGCCGATACACGAATTGAATTTCGCCTTGCAGAAGTTGACCCTAACGGACAGCCTCACACTGGTATTAACCGCGTTCAAACAACACGCACTTCCTTCCATTATATCAATGACAACGCGTATTTAAAATCTCTTTCGTACTGGCCTTCGGATAAGTACTTAAATTTATGGACGTGTAATTTAAGCAACGGTATTTTAGGTTACGCTCAATTTCCCGGAGGACCAGCGGCAACCGACGGTGTGGTTATTCTTTATTCTGCTTTCGGTTATAATTCGCCTGCTAATCCGTATAACCTCGGACGCACAACCACACACGAAATAGGGCATTGGATAAATTTACGTCACACCTGGGGCGACGGCGGCTGCGAAGTAGATGATCTGATTGATGATACTCCTCTTTGCAGCCAGGACTATTATTCAAGTTATTCGTCCTGTTTTCATCCAGTGCAGTGCAGTTTTACAAGACAAATTGAAAACTATATGGATTACAGCGATGACGGCTGTATGAACATCTACACAGTCGGTCAACGCGAACGTATGCGTGCAGCTATGAATGTTTTTAGATACAACCTCCTTTGGAGTCAGAAAGAGAAAAAATATATTAATATTGCCGGAGCAGATTTTAATTACACCGACGTATTTAGTGTAAATTATGCCACAGTTAATTTTGCTTCACTTGGAACACTTGACAGCCTTGAAGTAGAAGTTTTTCCAAATCAACTTCCTACAACCCTTCCTTTAGGGACAAAAGCCGTTAAAAGATATTTCAAGTTTACAGGTAACGGTACTGGATTTAATGCAACCGTAAAATTGTATTACAAAGATGCAGAAGTTATTGGCTTTAATAACGGCGATGCTAATTTGAAAGTATATCGCTTCAACGGAACTGATTGGATATATGTTGGCGGAACTGTTAACGCTGCCGGCAACTATGTTACTATAACCGGTGTTAACGAATTTGGGATTTTCGCATTTTCGGATCCCGGTGATGATCCTATTCCTGTTGAACTAAGATCGTTTACATTTTCAGTTAAAGAAAATAACGTTGCCCTTACGTGGATAACCGCGACGGAAACAAACAATCTGGGATTTGAAGTTGAAAGGAAATTTGAAAATCCTTCGGATATATTTTCTAAATGGGAAACCGCAGGCTTCGTAAAGAGTTCATCTAATTCTTCAGAAACAAAGGTTTATGGTTTCAGTGATAACAATCTTCGTCCCGGCAGTTATAGTTACAGATTAAAGATTATTGATTTAGACGGAACAGCTTCGTACAGTAACACAATTTTCATTAATATTACAGCGCCGTCAGTTTATTTCCTTGAGCAGAATTATCCCAATCCGTTCAATCCTTCCACAAAAATTTCTTATAGAATTCCGATAAAAGGAAATGTACAGTTAAGAATATTTGATGCTCTTGGCAAAGAAGTTGCGTTACTTCTAAATGAAGAACAAGAGCCGGGAGAATATAGTATTATGTACAGCGGTGAAAACCTAACAAGCGGAGTATATTTCTACACGCTTAAATCGGGTTCATTCCTGCAAACTAACAAAATGCTTTTGATGAAATAAAAATTATGTATCGGGGTTTATGTTGAGCGCCCTATGGTTTTGAGATATTAAAATGGCGGAAAAAATACTCCGCCATTATATTAAAATTTACTTCTTCAAATTACGGGCATTCCACTTATAAAAATTTTGTTAAATTGTTGATACAAATTTTAGGACTACTATGACATCGATATTAACTTCATCGCAAAATAGATATTTAGAATCTTTTCGCACTCAACAAGACGAATTGATTTCTGAAATGGAGACATTTGCGCATGAGAATAAGATTCCGATCCTTTCATGGGATGCTGTTGAATTTCTAGAGCAATTAATAAAAATTCGTAAACCCAAAAGAATTCTTGAAATTGGGACGGCGATTGCTTATTCCTCTATACGAATTGCCCGTAGTGCGGGTAGAAAGTGTCTTGTGCATACAATCGAAAAGAGCGCCAACAATATCAAACTGGCAAAAGAATATATAAGCCGTTCGGGTTATGAAGACAAGATAGAAATCTTTGAAGGCGATGCATTTGAGGTTATGCCGCAGCTAAAAAAGAAATATGATTTTATTTTTCTAGATGCGGATAAAGAAGATTATAGACGTTTGTTTGATTACTCCCTTATCCTTTTAAAAACTAACGGAGTAATATTTATTGATAATCTCCTGTGGCACGGATACGCGGCTGTAAAAAAAGTTCCGCCAAATTACAGAAACTCTGCAAAAAATATTAGAGAGTTTAATCATTTTTTTATGGCGCAGCCTAATCTTCATACGACGATATTGCCTATTGGTGATGGTATCGGGTTAGGAATTAAAAAATAAGAGATAAGAAATAATTTTGACTATAAATCCCCGACAGTTTCTTAATGAAGTAGATAATCTTTCAAACTCATCTTTAAAAAGACGAGATGATCTGCTTAGTATATTTCAAATTACTTTTGAAAACTCGCTTGAGGATCAACTCGAACAAATAACTTTTACTGCGAAATTTATTTGGGGATTATTGAGTGTTCTAAAGTCCGGGAAGGAAAATCCGGAGATTGAAAATCTTGTAAATATAAAAAAAGATTTAGCAGTCAATATTGGTAAAGTAAAAGAGGAGTTAAACCATATTATCGAAAAAGACGCACTTCTCAAATTTAGATTTGAAGCCGAATATTTTGCAATGAATCAAGCATCGTTTCAATCTTTAAATGAATTGCTGCATGACCTTGAATGGACAAAAAAATACTTGAACATTCAGAAGAGAAGCAAAAAAAATTAAAGAAAACGAAAGCCCTAATAAGGATTGAAAATATTTTCATTCATTCTAAGTTCAATTCCATTAGGCTGTAAAATTTGAAATATTAAAATAAATGTAAGAAGAATGAATGTATGTTTAATTAATTATCATTCATTCATACATTTCCATCCGTCCAATTCAATTATTGTCTAAAGGCGTGGCTGCTAATCGGCGCCCCAGAACAGGAATTCAACTTAAAAAGCAAAAGCCAATAATTATTAAAAATTTATTTAACAGAAATGCCTTACAAAGCAACATTGCACGGAAAAGCTAAGCCAATCCGATAGCTAACAGACGGTGTTCGCTTGATTGGTTGGTTTTAAAACATTTTATCTCATTAATATCATTTTTTTAGTTTCAGAAAAACTACCAGCTTTCATACGATATATGTAAACACCGCTTGGTAAATTATTTGTATTGAACTGAGCCTTGTAAATGCCTTTTGATTTATATTCATCTACCAAAGTCGCTATTTCTTTCCCGAGTACATCATAGACTTTAATTTCTACGAAATTAGATTTTGGAATTTTATATTCTATCAGAGCAGAAGGGTTAAAAGGATTCGGGTAATTTTGTGATAAAGAATAGTCACTTATTCCTATATTCTCATTTTCATCTATACTTACAATATTTGAATAATAAGCGGAAATATTATTTGTTATAAAACCTACAATAAAACCATCCGGATTTTTGAATACAATATCGCCATCACCATTAATCCATTGATTATTATACCATATTTCACAATTTGCACTTTTAATATAATTAGCTTCATTATATGAGAAAAATCTTTTTATTGAATTTACCCATCCACCGAAATCCCAAATTTTTTCGAGTTGCTCAATTTGATTGTGATTTGCATCGTTTACTACTTCCCGCTTAATTAAGTTAATCCAAGCTAAGCCGCTCCAACTTTTGGCAATAAGAGAATCTAAATCAATCTGATTTTCCGAATAGTAATAAAGAGTCTTTT
>MNYQ01000115.1 GCA_001873185.1 Ignavibacteria bacterium CG2_30_36_16
TATCAAGATTCGGTTTTGTACACAGCATTCGCCGGCTCGGATAGCATAACCGGCAGCGGCGTACTATATCAAGATTCGGTTTTGTACACAGCATTCGCCGGCTCGGATAGCATAACCGGCAGCGGCGTACTATTCAAGTTAAAGTTTGTTGTGCCGGCAAATTTAGGCGGCGGATTTATTCCAATCAATTTTAATTATGCAATATTTAACACCGGTTCTGTTTATGTTCACACAACATCGGGCGGAGTTAATATTCTTGCCCCGCATTATGGAGATGTAGATTTGAATAATATTGTACAGGCTTATGACGCCGCCACGATACTACAATATCTTGCAAATATGATTGCGTTAAACCGACAGCAAAAATTGAATGCAGACGTTACGCTTGACAACACAATTTCTGCTTACGATGCTTCCATTATTCTTCAATATGTTGTTCATATAATTGATACCCTGCCGCATACTTCGGTTACATTAGCCTCCGGGAAATTAAAAATACCGGATGGAGCAATACAGCCATTGGGATTAATAGAACTGCCTGTTAACCTTGTTAACGGAAACAATATTTATTCGTTTGAAGCCGAAATAAATTTTGATTCTGAAATATTGCAATATGAATCGGTTGTGTTTTCTGCTGCGTTAAGCGGGTATGTAAAGCAGTCGAACACAATTGAAAATAAATTAATAATTGTCGGTGCAGCTACCAATCCCGGTATTTCGGAAGGTAATTTTGCAACAGTTAAGTTTTCGCTGAAACCAAATGTTAGTGCGGAAGACACAAGAATTATTTTATCAAAATTAAGATTGAATGAAAACGCAGTTGTAGCAAACTCTGATACAGCGCTCATATCAATTATAAACAGCATTCCGGGAGATGTTTCACTTCCTACGGAATATTTACTCTCGCAAAATTATCCGAACCCGTTTAACCCGGCAACCACAATAAAATATCAACTGCCCGAAGCTTCTCATGTAACGTTAAAAATTTACAATGTAATGGGAGAACTTGTGCAGGTTTTGATTGATGAAGAAAAGCCGGCGGGTTATCATCATGCAGATTTTAATGCCGCACGGTTAAGCTCCGGAATATATTTCTACAGAATTAGCTCGGGTTCATTTACTGATATTAAAAAAATGATTCTGGTTAAATAGGATAGTGTTTTTTACGGATGATGACAGATTATTCAAATAGAAAATGCAGAACGTAAATAAAATACGTTCTGCATTTTAAAACTGCCGGAGTGTAAAAATGAAAAAACTTAATTTTGTTTTTGTCTTGTTTTTTATGCTTGGTATTACCGCTAAAGCTCAGTGGACACTTCAAACAAGCGGTGTTACTCAAGATCTTTACTCAATATTTTTTGTTGATGAGAATACCGGATGGGCATGCGGCTGGAATGGAAAAATAGTGAGCACTACAAACGGCGGTGCTACATGGTTTCAGCAAACAAGCGGAGTTGTAAGTCAGCTCTCGTCAATATTTTTTATTAATTCATCAAACGGCTGGTGTTCGGGTGATGGCGGAATAATATTGAAATCCACGAACGGCGGAGCAAATTGGATCTCGCAAACAAGCGGAACAACAATGTCGTTAGCGTCAATTTATTTTGTAGATGCGAACACAGGCTGGGCTTGCGGCGATCAGGGTAAAATATATAAAACAACCAACGGCGGCGCAAACTGGATCGCTCAGCCAACCGGTTTGTCAAGTTATGATATGCTCTGGTCGATTAAATTTGTAAATTCTACAACGGGCTGGGCTGTGGGAGGCTCTTTTATTGCTATGACTTGTTCAATCTTAAAAACAACAAATGGAGGAACAAATTGGACACAGCAATATAGTCCCGTTTCTAATCAACAAAGAGCGTCTTCCTTTATAAATGAAAATGTAGGATATACAGTTGGAGACTATGGAACGATTTTTAAAACGACTAACGGGGGTTCAAGTTGGAGTTTTTCGCCAAGCCCGACCTCAGATTGGCTGTATTCAGTTTTCTTTGTAAGTGAAACAACTGGATGGGTCGGCAATGGAAGCGGAGAAATTTATAAAACAACAAACGGCGGAACAAATTGGACTTTACAAACTTCGGTTAGTAATAGAATTAATTCGCTTTTTTTTCTAAATGCAAATCTCGGCTGGGCTTCGTGCGATGCCGGAAAAATTGTTAAGCATTATGTAATTGTTTCTTCTTTAGGATTAGTTTCGCCAAATGGAAGCGAAAACTGGCGTGTCGGTTCTGCTCAAAATATTACATGGAATAGTACAGCGGTGTCAAATGTAAAGCTCGAATACTCTACAAACAACGGAGTTAACTGGATTACAATTGCCGGTTCTGTTGCTGCATCTCCGGCAGTTTATAGCTGGACTATTCCGAATACTCCATCGTCACAATGCAAAGTAAAAATTTCGGATGTTGATAACTCATCATTGTCGGATATAAGTGATAATGTATTTACAATTTACTCCCCCTCGGTAACGGTAATCTCACCAAATGGTGGGGAAGTTTGGAAACCGGGATCAAATCAATTTATTACCTGGTCAAGCCAAAATGTTTCGCAAATAAAAATTGAATATTCTGTCAATGGCGGCGGCAGTTGGTTGACGATAGCAAATCCCTTCTCTGCGAGTTCAAATAGTTATACATGGGAAGTTCCAAACACGTCCTCCGGAAATTGCAGAGTTAAAATTTCGGATACAAGCGATGCTGCAATAAATGATATTAGTGACAATCCATTTGAGATAACAATCCCCGATTATGGTGATGTAGATTTAAACAACTTAGTTCAAGCTTATGATGCTTCGCTGATATTAAAATATTTGGTTGGTTCAATAGAGCTAACACGGCAGCAGAAGTATAACGCAAATGTAAGCGGCGACACTACAATATCCGGAGTTGATGCGTCGCTAATTCTACAGAAGGTAGTCGGACTAATTGACTCTCTTCCGCATACCATTAATTTTAGTTCCTCGGGCAGTATAACTTTTAAAACTGGATTTCAGAATAGCGACGGAAATTTATTCGTCCCGCTATTTATTAAGTCGGGTTCAAACATTATTTCATTTGAAGGGGAAATTGATTTCAATCAAAATCAGTACATGTTTATTGAGATTGAATGGTCTGCTGCTTTAAATTCATTTGTAAAAGAAGTTTCTTTGAAAGAAAACAAAATAAATTTTGTCTGTTTTACTACAACCGCTTCATCAATAGAAGGGGAGATCGGGAAGATCAGATTCATTCCAACTGTTGATGCGCTTCCGGAAAATTTTCACTTAACTATAAATAAATTCAGAATAAACGAAAATGAAATTAAGTACAGAGATTACGGGTGGGATATTTTAAGTTTTAAAACAGACTATCAACAAGGCATCCCGATCGATTACCAATTGCTACAAAATTATCCCAATCCGTTTAATCCGGTTACAAAAATTCGTTATAGCATTCCTTTTGCAGAGACGCATCGCCATGCATCTCCTCAAAACGTTATTTTAAAAATTTACGATGTGCTTGGCAACGAAGTTGCAACTTTAGTAAACGAGCAAAAAGAACCCGGTACACACACGGTTGAGTTTGATGCGTCAGAACTAACAAGCGGAGTTTATTTTTGTAGATTATCCGCAATTGATAATTCCGGACGGCGAACAGTTCGTCAGTCCAAAATGCTTTTATTAAAATAATGGTCAAAATTTTTTTTAAAAAAATATTTATTGAGGTAAAACAATGAAAACGAATTTTAGAATATCTCTCGTGTTAGTTTTTATAATGAGTTATTCTCTAACGGTTGCACAAAGTTCAAATGCATCGCTTTTAGGAACATTTAACACAGACGGTTTGGCGCTGGATATATCTGTCAGTAATAATCGTGCTTATGTTGCGGATAACCTTAGCGGGCTTAGGATCATAGATGTTATAACTCCATCAGCTCCGACAGAGTTGGGATACTATTTGCCCCCGACACAATCTTTAGCATTAAGTGTGGCAATAAATAATAATTACGCTTATGTTGTAACTGATAACACCGGTTTGAGAATAGTAAATATTTCCAGTCCGTCCATAAACATGGTTGAAACCGGCGGAATACCTTTTTCCGGATGGTGTAACGGAGTTGCTGTTTCGGGTAATTATGCTTACGTAACCAATAATGTTAATGGTTTAAAAATTATTAACATAAGCGACCCGGCTAATCCAACACTTGCAAAAACCGTTGCAATGGCAAACTATGCCAACAGCGTTGTGGTAAGCGGAAATTATGCTTATGTTACTACTGATGACCAGGGGTTAAAAGTTGTTGATATAAGCAATCCTTCAACTGCATCTATTGTCGGAAGCTATCCGCTTCCCGGTCATTCCTACGGCATTTCCATAAAAGGAAATTATGTTTATATCGCTAATGAAGATCAGGGGTTAAAAATAATTGATATTAGTACGCCCACAAATCCTCAGCTTGCCGGAACATTCGATACTTTTGGATTGGCAAAGGATGTGATAGTAAATGACAACTTTGCCTATGTCGCTGATTATGATTTCGGATTGAAGATTGTTGATGTTGCAAATCCTTCGCATCCTGTTGAAGCCGGTTATTATAATACTGATGGTTTATCCTACGGAATTGCATGTGCCAGTTCAAAAGTTTATGTGGCTGATTATGACTATGGACTGAAAATAATTAATAATGATTTAGCCAGCCTGGGAAGCGTAACAGTTCTTAGCCCAAATAATGGAGAGTTCTGGAAAACCGGCGCTTCGCAAAATATTACATGGACAAGTTCAAATCTTACTTCAGTAAATATCGAATACACGACTAATAACGGAAGTTCCTGGAGCGGAATTGCAAATAACATTTCGGCTGCTTCGGGAAGTTTTTCATGGACAATTCCTAACACACCATCTTCTCAATGTAAAGTGAGAATCAGCAGTTCAAATAATCCTTTAATAAATGATGTTAGTGACGGATCTTTTAAAATCTATTCGCTTTCTTTATCATTTCCTAACGGCGGAGAGAAACTAAGAGCTGGTTCTTTACAAAATATTACATGGACAAGCGGCGGGATAAGTAATATTAAAATAGAATGGACTTCTGACGGAACTACATGGAATACTATTGTAGCAAGTATGGCGGCGGGAATAAAAACTTACTCGTGGTCGGTTCCAAATGTTGCTTCGACACTATGTCGTGTTAGACTAAGCGATGCGTCGAATGCAAACATTAATACTGTTTCCGCAAACACTTTTTCAATCGTTAATTTTGATATTACCTCACCAAATGGCGGCGAAAACTGGAGTGTTAGTTCGTCTCACAACATTACGTGGAATTCCGCCGGTGTTTCCAACATCAATATTGAGTACACCACAGATAGCGGAACAAATTGGATTACTATTGCTTCAAATTACAATGCAGCAAGCGGTTCATATACATGGACTATCCCAAACACAGTTTCGAATTTATGCAAAGTTAAAATAAGTGAGTCGGGCAATTCATCTTTTTATGATGAAAGTGATGGTCTTTTTCAAATTAGTCCTCCGCAGCAATCAGTCGAAGTAACAGCTCCCAACGGCGCAGAAACCTGGCAGATAGGAAGTTTGCAAAATATAACATGGACAAGCCAAAATATTTTAAACGTCAAATTGGAATACTCAACAAACGGCGGCACGAGCTGGACGACAATCATTTCAAGTAACGCTGCTTCCGGTGGAACTTATAGTTGGCAAATACCAAATACTCAATCCACTCAATGTAAAGTGAGAGTTAGTGAAGCAGTTACGGGAACTCCGAACGATGAGAGCAATTCAATCTTTAGTATTCTCTCTCAGGTTCAAAAATCAATTACCATTAGTTCGCCTAATGGAGGAGAAACCTGGGCGATAGGAACATCACAGCAAATTACATGGACAAGCACAGGAGTATCGAATGTCAAAATCGAATATTCCACCAACAGCGGTAATACCTGGATTTCTGTTGTTAGTAGTACCACAGCAAGTTCCGGTAGTTATAGCTGGACAATTCCTAACACTCCGTCCACTCAATGTAAATTAAAAATTAGCGACGCAAGTGATGCAGGTATTTTTGATCTGAGTAATGCTGTTTTTACCCTCGGAACACCCGGACAAACATTAACTCTAACATCTCCAAACGGTGGTGAATCGTGGGCAATAGGAAGCAACCATAATATCACATGGCAAAGTTCAAACATTTCATCTCTGATTATTGATTATACTACTAACAATGGTGTAGACTGGATTGAGATCGAAGACAATGCAGCAGCTGCTACGGGTCTTTTTTCCTGGTTGGTTCCGAATACTCCTTCCTCAAATTGTAAAATTAGGGTTCGTGATGCATCGGACGAAACTCCATCCGATCAAAGTAATGCTGTTTTTACAATTCCATCTTCAGGAAAAACACTCTCACTAACATCGCCCGCGGGCGGCGAAGATTGGGAAGTCGGGAGTGTACATAACATAACCTGGACAAGCACGGGCGTGGATAATATTAATATTCAATATTCCACAAACGGAGGCATTTCATGGGAACTATGGATTGTCTCAGTTCCGGCAAGCAACGGATCCTACGCCTGGACGATACCAAATACTCAATCTTCAAATTGTGTTGTTAGAATATCTGATGTCGCTAATTTTTCAATCCAGGCAGTCAGTGATCTTTTTGAAATTTTTGCAACGAGTAGAAATACTACTTTTATGGGCGGCTTTAATACCCCAGGCAGTGCTCGCAATGTTGTTGTCAGCGGTAAATATGCATATGTAGCTGAAGAGCAAAACGGATTAAGAATTATAGACATTTCTGATCCAACAAATCCAATAGAAGTTGGTTATTACGACACTCCCGGAACGGCACATGCTGTAGCTGTTAAAAATCAATATGCGTATATAGCGGATGATGTAAGCGGAATAAGGATCTTAGATGTTAGTGATCCTTCTTTGCCTGTTTCTGTAGGTGTTTACGATACTCAAGGAGAAGCTTATGATTTAGAAGTGAAGTCCAATCAGGATATCCTTTATATCGCTGATGGCAGCCAGGGGCTTAAAATATTAAATGTAGCGGATGCAGGTAATCCAGTTTCTCTTGGTGGTGTTAATACCCCCGGCAGCGCTTATGAACTTACTGTTATAGGTGGTTATGCATTAATAGCAGATAGTTTGGGTGGAATGAGAACTATTTCCGTTAGTAATCCTGCAAATCCAATTGCAACCGGGTCTTTTACAACCGGTTTGAACGCTGTCGGAATAAGTTATTTTGAAGGAGCTAATCCTCTTCATGCAGCGGCTGTTGTTTCTAATCATTTAACTAACCAATTGAAATTTATAAATTGGGATAATCCTACATTTCTAACCTGGGAGACCGACTTTACAACTTTACAGAAACCTTATGGAATTTATAATGACGGTTTGTATTTATATGCTGCAGAAGCATCAGCGGGAATGAGAATAATTCAGGCGTCAGATTATTGGCATAATAATACTCATGAATCTGGTCATTATGATACGGATGGCGAATCTAAGGGAGTATTCGTTAAGGACAACTATATTTATGTTGCCGATGGAACGAACGGATTAGTGATTGTACGAAATGATATTTACATAGATGATGTAGTAACATTAGCTTCACCCAATGGGAATGAGCATTTGCGTGCCGGTGATACTGAGATGATCACTTTTTCTAAATCAGCCATGGTTGATAAAGTGAAACTTGAGTACAGCACAGATAACGGAACAACATGGGATGTAATTACCGAAAGCACATCCAACACTAACTATCAATGGGCTGTTCCGAATACTCCCTCTGCACAATGCCGCGTTAGAGTTAGTAATGTAATCAATAATAACACAAACGATGTCAGCGCTAATGTGTTCACAATTTTTACGGCAAATCTTGCGGTAACTGCGCCTAACGGCGGGGAAAATTGTACTGCAAACGATACCACAAATATTACCTGGACAAGCAGCGGAGTTGAAAATATTAAAATCGATTACACATTAAACAATGGAACAGACTGGGCGACAATCACGGAATTTCTGAATGCCCAAGTTGGTAGTTTTCAATGGAATGTACCCAATGTTCAATCTGCAAATTGTAAAGTAAGAGTGAAAGAAATAAATCACACTCCGGCTCTTGAAGATGCAAGCAATAATGTTTTTACGATATCACAACCGATTTTAGTTTTGATACAACCCAATGGTGGTGAATGGTGGTTCGGCGGAGATACTGTTCAAATAAAGTGGTTTACCGATCTTCGTTTTATAAATATTGACTATTCAACCGACGACGGAGCTACGTGGATTAATATTGCCAATAGCATAAAGGGAAGCGCAACATCTTATACTTGGATCATTCCGCATACTTACTCAATTACCGCAAGAGTTAGAGTTAGTGATGCTGCTGATGGAAGTCCATTGGCAATTAGTGCAAACACATTCTTTATTTTTCAACATCCAATTACAATTACGCATCCTGCTAATGGTGAAGACTGGATAGTTAGCACCTCGCATTGGATAATGTGGAATAACATGGCGGGAATCAATAATGTAAAAATTGAATACTCAACAGATAATGGAACAACCTGGATGACCGTTGTTGAATCCGCGCCAACAACTAACGGAAGATACGGCTGGGTTGTTCCTAATACTCCATCACCTACGTGCAGATTAAAAATTTCGGATGTTATTAACGTTGGAGATGTAGGTTATTCGGTTTTTTCAATCAGCGGAGTAATCAATCATCATACTACATTTCTGGGAAGTTATCCTAACACAAATTTCGCATTCGATGTGTTCGTACGGGACGATTATGCTTATGTAGCAGACGCTCTGAATGGTTTGATGATTTTTAATGTTAGTGATAGCACTAATCCCCAACAAATCGGTTCACTCGCAACACCGGGGCAAGGAAGAGGAATTACTATTGTGGGCAATTATGCTTACCTGGCTGCTTATGATGAGGGGTTAAGAATTATAGATATAAGTTATCCTTCCACACCTCTGGAAGTTGGCTTTTTTAATACACCAGGATATTCGATGAAAGTTGAGGTAGTTGGAAATTATGCATACGTATCCGATTTGACCGGTGGATTTAGAATCCTCAACGTCAGCAATCCGGCTTCACCATTTGAAGTTTCTTCTTATGCACCGACAAGTTGGGTTGTGAGCGCGGCAATCTCCGGTAATTATGCTTATTTAGCAAATTATAATGGAGGAATAAAAATATTAAATATCAATAACCCGGCAAGCCCTGTTGAACTTTCTTCTATTACTAACATCGGAACTTCGAGAGATATAGAAGTACTGGAAGATATAGCATACTTAGCAACATCTGATTCCGGGTTAGTGTTGATTAACATTAACGATCCTCTGGCTCCCTTTGTAACAAACAAATTTCATCTTGATTATGACACATACATATTGGGATTAGATATAAAGTTTCCATACGCATATTTAGCTGCTTATGATTATGGAGTGAGAATTGTTGATATAACCGATCCAGATTCACTTAGTGAGGAAGCTTATTATAATACGCCCGGTGATGCAGAAGATGTTTTTGTTTCCACTAATATTGTTTTTGTCGCAGACGCCTCCGGTTTACAAATATTTAGGAATGATCTGCCCGGGGCTATACCGGTTGAATTATCTTCTTTCAATTCTATTGTTGAAGGAAATTCGGTTTCCATTGAATGGCAGACAGCAACCGAAACAAATAACTACGGTTTTTATATAGAGCGTAACTCATGCAACATGGATCATGCGAATTTTTCCGGATGGAAAGAAATCGGGTTTGTAAAAGGTAAGGGGAGCAGCACCGATTTGAACTCCTATTCATTTGTCGATAAACATTTGCAAGCGGGAAAATATTTGTATAGACTAAAACAGAAGGACTTCAACGGACAAGTTAATTACTCGGGACAAATAGAAGTTACGATTCTAAACCCCGCGGAGTTTTCAATGCAGCAGAATTACCCAAACCCTTTTAATCCGATAACAAAAATTGAGTTCGAATTGCCGGTTTCTTGTCATGTTAACCTCGAAGTTTATAGTATAACCGGCGAGTTGATAACCAAATTAGCAGAAGGAGAAAGAGCTTCGGGTTATTACAGCCTGGAATTAAATTCTTTAAAGTACAATTTAAGTTCGGGTGTTTATATTTACAGACTAAGAGCAGTAGAAAACACAACGGGCAAAGTATTCACATCAATTAAGAAGATGGTTTTACTCAAGTGAAAATTAGCGTAATATATTTGCAGGCGTTTGGGTTTTCAAGCGCCTGCAGATGTTCTGAAATACTCTT
>MNYQ01000048.1 GCA_001873185.1 Ignavibacteria bacterium CG2_30_36_16
TCTTGCATGTTTCTATAAATATTTCATCCCTCCGGGATGAGAAAAATAAATCCCGATAGGATGAAATATTTATAGATATATAGTTAAAAACGGTAAATAAAATCCCTTTAGGGATGATATATAACTATTTAATTTATTCTAAAATCGAAACAACTGAGCCAAATTTCAATTGAAAACATCCGTTAGCTAACGGATTGTTAAGTTGACGCCCATGGTTAGCCAACGTACAATAAACCTTACTTCCCGGAAACTATTTAGCCTGAACTCATTTCTTAAAAGTTATGCAGGTCTTTTGGTGACTGTATCAGCATTTCTGCTCTTCGCCATTTTTTTCTGATCTTCTTCAAACGTTTTGAGTTTTGCATTTTGCATTTCAATCATTTTTAGTGTTTCCGATTCTTCAGTTTTAAATTCTGATTGTAAAACCACTATATGAGCTTCCGCTGCGGCACGTTTAAGTTCCAAACCGAATTTTTTGCGCTCAATATCCTGCTGACGTAATAATTGTTCTGCAGTGTTTTTCGCTTCCTGCGATAACCGCGCCGAACCTGTCAATACGCCTTCCGGACCGACATAAACATCAAGCAGTTCAATTCCGTGATCGGTTAATTTAAACTCACGAATCTGATTGGAATGTGACATACCCCGCGATTTAAGAATATACAATCCTCTGTTTCGCTCACCGCCTATTTCAATATCACGCAAAAGCAGCCAGGTATCTATAAGAGATGATATTGACATATCTGTAAGCTCTTGATTTTCGCCTGCGGTATTGAGGCTTGCAAAAAACGCAGTGATATTCTTCATCTTCAAATAATCAACTAGCCGGAGTAACATTATCTTTACTTCGGTTTGATTGCCTCCCATCACAAATGCATCAATCGGGTCAAGAACAACTATTTGAGGTTTAATTTTATTAATTAATTTAATGGTAGTTGTAAGATGGTGTTCTAATCCAAATAGCGTCGGACGCGCTGCATGAAAATGAAGTAATCCTTTTTTCACCCATTGTTCTAAATGTATTCCGATCGAAGACATATTGCGCATAAACTGACTCGGTGATTCTTCGAAAGCAAAATAAAGAACGCTCTCTCCGCGTTTGCATGCCGCTTCAACAAATTGCGCCGCAATGCTCGTTTTGCCGGTGCCGGCAGTGCCCGAAACAAGCACCGTACTGCCCCGATAGTAACCTTTACCGGAAAGCATAGTATCAAGCCTCGGAATACCTGTGGAAATTCTTTCGTTAAATGAAATGTGATTCAATCCTATCGAAGTAACAGGCAGTACAGAAAATCCATCCTCATCAATCAGGAAAGGATATTCGTTTGTTCCGTGCAATGAACCTCGATATTTAACAATTCGCAATCGTCTAATTGAGGCTTGTTCGGTAACCCGATGATCGAGCAGAATAACACAATCTGAAACGTACTCTTCTAATCCCTGACGTGTTAAGGTGCCATTGCCCCTTTCTCCGGTTACAATTGCTGTTACGCCCTTCTTTTTCAACCAGCCGAATAACCGTCTTAGTTCTGCACGCACAGCAGTAGCATTTGGAAGCGCTGAAAATAGGGACTCGATAGTATCCAGCACTACACGCTTTGCCCCGATGCTTTCAATCGCTTGATGGATGTGAACAAACAATCCTTTCAAGTCATATTCGCCGCTCTCTTCAATTTCACCTTTTTCTACGTGAATATGTTCGAGCCAAATTTTTTTGTGTTTTACAAGGCTGCTTAAATCGAACCCCAGCGAAGTTACGTTTGACGTCAGTTCTTTTTCTGTTTCTTCGAATGATATAAATACGCCGGGTTCATCGTGAAGCGTTGCGCCATGAACAAGAAACTCCATAGCCAATAAAGTTTTTCCGCAGCCCGCGTCTCCGCATACAAGAGTAGGTCTCCCTTTTGGCAGTCCGCCGCCGGTTATTTCATCCAAACCTTGAATACTTGTGGGGGATTTAGGAAGTGTCTTTCGCTGAAATTTTGATATGTTTTTTTTCAAAATATTTATCTCCAGAAATATTATAATTCTACTTTCATTTAATTTGTTCTTTATAATTTAGCAACCGCGATAAAATAAGCCGAATTTCTTCAGGTCCGTTTAAAAAGTTAAATCGTGACATATCAATCCTGAGTAATCGGGATTGTAACGATAAATAGCTCGCTAAAATTAGGAACAGTATACCCTTCGGGCAGAAGTTTTATATTTTCTCATAAAAACTCGGTCAATTATAGAGACCTCAAAAAAATAAAACAATAGTCCAAAAGGATGAAAAAGGGATTAGTTCCTGAGGGAATAAAGATTACTGTTTTGTCATAGTCAATCGTCATTGCGAGTGAGTCTTCGAGCGAAGCAATCTTTCATTGTGGTAGATTGCTTCGTTCCCAATCCCGCAACGCGGGACGCAATGACTTTTCTCTTGTGTCATTGCGAATGAGTCTTCGAATGAAGCAATCTTTCATTGTGGTAGATTGCTTCGCTCCCAGAGCGTCACTCGCAATGACTACTAATTCAACATTTTAACGTTTTGTCATTGTCCGTTAGCTAACGAGTCTTCGAATGAAGTAAATCCCGAGTTGAATTTTGAGATTGCTTCTCATGCAAAGCGGGATCGCAATGACTTTTCTCTTGTGTCATTGCGAATGAGTCTTCGAATGAAGCAATCCACGAGTTGAATTTTGAGATTGCTTCGCTCGAGGACTCGCTCGCAATGACTACTAATTCAACATTTCAACGTTTTGCCATTGTCCGTTAGCTAACGGATTAGAGATGCTTTATTCGCCAATTAATGAAGTAGTTTCAATCGCTGTTTTGTAAGAGTTGTTTTGATGAGCGTGTTTTGCTATCTGCACACGTGTGTTAAGCGTCAGTTTTTCGAGTATGTTGTGTACGTGGCTTTTAACTGTGTACGTTGATAGATGAAGTTTTTGTGCAATTTCTTTATTCGCTAAACCATCGGCAATCAACTCAATCACCTGCCGTTCCCGTTTTGTCATCCGGATAGATTTATCGATAACAGTCTGGTTAGCCCCGTTCACTGCCTGCTCTACAATTTGAGAAAAAAGTGAGCCGGTTAGTTGAGACGGTAAAACATCCGTACCCTCATAGACTGATCGGATAGTCTTAAAAAAATCTGCAACGTTTGCATCTTTAAGTATGAATCCTGATACGCCTGCCTGTACAAATTCAAAAATATCCGCTTGTAAAGGAACAAGGTCCATAGTAATTATTTTAGTTGTGGGATAGTGCTGTTTGGATAATTTTACAACTTGCAGACTATTTTGATTACGTAAGCCGAGGTCGAGAAGAATTATATCCGGTTTTAGTTCGCCAATCATATTTAATATAATTTCGCCATTACCGGCAGTTCCAACAACATGCATGTCGGGTTGTTTTTTAAGCATTGCGGTAATACCGTCGCGTAACAAGCGGTTATCTTCAATTAATAAAATATGGATTTTTTTCATTCGTCCGCTAATTAATCGAAAAGAATTTTAATAAATGGAAAAACTTAAACTCTACTGTAATCATATTATCTTTATTTTGAATGTAAAGTTAATTCAAAAACGAATACTTAACAACATAAGTTGAGAACATATTTGTTTAGAAGTTGGAGTGAATTTCTCTTTTACATCGAACATCTAACAAATGAAATTTGACTAATGACCTCTGTTTAATGTAAAGGCAAACTTTGTTCCTTTTCCTAATTCACTTTCGACCCAAATTTTCCCGCCGCTTCTTTCTACAAATTCTTTGCAGAGAGGCAATCCGAGTCCCGTTCCTCTTTCTCCGGCAGTTCCGGTAGATGAAGAAAGAGTGTAAATGTTGAACAGGTTTGATGATCTTTCTAAATCGATACCTATTCCGCTGTCTTGCACATACACTTCTATGTGTCCGTCTTTTTTAGTAGATGAAACAGTTATCTTCCCTTTGGCATTTGTAAATTTGATTGCATTTATTATAAGATTCTGAACAATCGAATGTACCATATCAACATCTGCATAAACCAGTGTTCCGTTGGCAACGTTGTTTGATATTGAAATATTTTTCTTAACAGCGCTTTGATTTAACATCTCAATTGTTTTGTTCACTACCTCATAAAGGTTGAGAGTTTCAGGTTTATACTTGAGCAGATTTCTTTGCATCAAAGACCATTGGAGTAAATTATCGAGAAGAGCTAAAAGATTTTTCAAGTCATCATGTAATCCGCTGCTAAATGATATTATCTCTTCCTGAGTTAAAGATTCAATCTCGGTTGAAAGCAGTTCGGTAGAACTTAGTAACGACTGAAAGGGGCTTCTTAAATCATGTGCAATGATTGAGAAGAATTTATCCTTTGTAGAGTTGAGCGCTTTATGTTCTTCAAAGGATTTTTTTAATGAATCTGATAAGCGCTTGTGTTCCGTAAGATCGATCAGCGCAATCTGGCATTTTTTTCCCGAACCCGGCGCTTCGTCTAACTCCAAACCTTCCAGCAGAACATGGAACATTCGTTTATCTTTGCTTATCACATTCAATTCGCAGGAATGTTTTTCAGGCAAATCAAAAATATTTTTAATAAAACGATTGAAAATATCCATGTCTTCTAACTGCACAAATGAAATAAATTTTTTACCGATTAATTTGCCTCTTTCAATTACAAACATTTTACTGGCGCTTAAATTAACCTCGCTAATTTTACCGTCCGGGTTTAAAGCAAAGTAAGGGATTGGAGAAAAATCGAATAAGTTCACATATTTATTTCTGGATACTTCTAATTCTTCCTGCGCAATTCTAAGCTCTTCGTTTTGATGTTCTAATTCTACTTGATGGACCTGAAGCAGGTGAACTAATCTTTGAACATCTTCATAATTTTCAAAAACCGGCTGCATGGCTTCCTTTTTGATTTTCTTTTCAACTTTTTTCTTAATGCTTTTATCGGGTTCATTTTTTTTATTTTTCATTTTTCTACCTCATCATTAAATTTTTTAACACTGGATTGCGAGAAGTATTAGATGGGATTCTTTATCTCCTTGAAATATCTCGCGGGCATTCAATAACAATTTTTTTCTGCCCCCTTTTTTGAACTTGTAATTTACTTCAAAATCCTCAAAAAAAGTTGCTTCGGGAATTATCTCCTCAAGCAGCTTCCGGAGGGCGGGGATATCCCAATTATTATCTTCAAGTTCATAAATATATTTGCCGACGGTTTTTTCGCTAACGGCATTAAACGTTTTATAAAACGAACGGTTAGCCGACAGAATTTTCAAATCTTTGTCAAGAATAAGCAGTGAATCTCTAACTGTATCAACAATATTGTTTGAGTACTCCCTTGCAAACTGCAGTTCATGGTTTAATTTATGTACTTCCGAATTGGCAATTTTTAATTTGTTTATATCTGAAAACGTAATCACTACTCCGTTAATAATATTGCTTAATGTGCGGTAAGGTAATATTCGCATCTTATACCAGATGCCATCGTTGGATTGCAGCTCGATTTCTTTATAAACAAGAGTTCTAAGAACCTCTTTCGCTTCATCCATAAAATTTTCAAATCTAAGATTTGTAGCAATGTGGTTCATCGGTCTTCCGATGTCGGAAGGAATTAGGTTGATGACCTTTGTTGCGTTATTTGTGAATCTTTTAATACATAAATTATTATCGAGAAAGATTGTTGGTATATCAATACTATCCATAAGGTTTTTCATATCGTTATTAATTATCGATAACTCGTCATTCTTATTTTGAAGTTCGGTGTTTACCGTAATTAATTCCTCGTTTAGCGACTGTAATTCTTCTTTGGAAGTTTCCAATTCTTCATTTGAACTTTGCATCTCCTCGTTGGTGGATTGCATCTCCTCGTTAGTCGATTTAAGTTCTTCATTTGAAGTTTCCAATTCTTCAATGGTAGAACGTAAATTTTCTTTGGCAGATTTTAGCTCGTGCTCGAGTTCTTTAATTATTTTTTCAGGCTTCTTTTCGTAATGAATTTTTTTTGTTGCCAATATTCGTTTTTGCGCAGCTACTTCCTCAAAAATAATCAATAGAGAGCCCGCCATTTCCGGCGGTTCTTTAACATGTTTAACCGTAAGATTTATTAACTGACTGCTGCCGTTAGTTTTAACTTTTATCCCCGTTGCAATTAAAGATTTTCCGTTAGCTGAAACTTTCCTTATCAATGTTGGAAGTTCCTGTTTTAGTCCCTCACGCGCCATTTCAAAAATGTTCATCTTCGCTTCGCCGTGTGTAAGCTCAAGGTATTTACCTGTTCTGCCATGGATGTACAGGATATCTCCAATCTGAGTAATTATCACACAATTTGGCGAGTAACTTTGCAGAATGATCTTTTCTGCTAAATGGGCGATGTTTTTTACTTCGTTTTTTTTCATAATAGATCCATCAGTTTTTAATACTGCAGGTGGAACCGGAAATTCGATAAATGGCTGCGTTGAAAAAAAGGTATCTCTTTTTTTATAAATTTTCCATTTGCTTTCTAAGATTGAAAACAGATCTACAAACCCGTTTATAGTCTCCGAGGAACCAAGGAAAAGTATGCCGTTCTTTAATAGGCTGTAATGGAACAGCGGTATAACTTTTTTTTGTAATTCTGCATTAAAATAAATTAAGAGGTTGCGGCAGGAAATTAAATCGAGCTTGGTGAACGGAGGATCTTTAATAACATTTTGCGGAGCAAAGATTAGCATCTCTCTAATTTCTTTCCGGATATGAAAAGTATTACCGCTGGAAGTAAAGAAACGTTTTAATCGTTCTTTGCTTAAATCGGCTTCAATTCCAGCAAACAAACCGATGCGCGCTTTATCAATTGCATTGCTGTCAATATCGGTTGCAAATATTTGTACGTTTACATTTTTCTTTTCTTCATCCATGCACTCGCGTAATAAAATTGCAATGGAATAAGCCTCTTCTCCCGTAGAACATCCGGGCACCCAAATTCTTATCTGTCCGCCATCCGGTTTATTTTTAATTAACTCTAACAATACCTTTTTCAATTTCTCAAAAGATTGGGGGTCTCTAAAAAAATTTGTTACGCCTATTAAAATTTCTCTAAACAAGTTGTCAATTTCTGACGGGTTTTCCTGAAGCATCCGGATATAATTTGGAATGCTATCCAATTGAGAAACATTCATTCTTCTTTCTACACGCCGGTAAATAGTGTTTTGTTTGTAAAGCGAAAAATCGTGTCCGGTATGAGTTCTGAGAAGTATGAAAATTTTTTGAAATGAATCAGAAATTTTACTATCGGCAATTTCCGGATTTAATAAAATGCCTTTAACTGTGGACGAAGTATATTTAATTAACTGTTCCGGCATTTCTTCCGGCGTCAGAACGTAATCGGCTAAGCCGGTTTTAATTGCGCTGCTCGGCATTCCATCAAACTTTGCGGATTTGGGATCCTGAACCATTACCATTCCCAATTCGCTCTTCACTGCTTTTAATCCCGAAGTGCCATCTGAAGCCATACCGGAAAGAATTATACAAATAGCTTTTTCGCCCAAATCTTCAGAAAGGGATTTGAAGAAAAAATCAATCGGAAGTCTGAAACCATGCGGTTCAAGAGGCTCTATTAATTGGATTATCCCATGAAGTATTGCTAAATCCCGATTAGCAGGCGCAACGTAAACATGATTTGGTTCAACTACCATTCCGTCTTCAGCTTGAAATAATTTCATCCTGGTTGACTTTTGAACCAACTCGGGCATAATGCTTACATGATTTGGATCTAAATGCGACACTACAATAAAAGCCATACCGGATTTTTCAGGCATGCTTCTAAAAAATCTTTCGAGAGCTTCTAAACCCCCGGCTGATGCACCAATACCAACTACATAAAACGAATTATCAGAAGCCGATATTTTAAAAGTGTTTTTGTTTTTTTTGACCGCTGTTTGTTTAGCGTTTATTTTTTGCTTCATAGCTCCTTCACTTCTTAACTTCTCTACTTCAAAAATTAATTAACAGATGTTACACAAACATGAAAAACATCATTCATAACTTAGTAACCCAGAACCAAATTATCACATTAGAATGATTGAATGGTTGTCCGTTAGCTAACGGATTACACGAACTTTAGTGTTAAAGTACTAAATTCTCGAACATTCTTTATAGTTCGCTCCTGAATGAGCTAAATGTGAAAACATGACAATTTCATTAGCCCCGTAGATGCGCCCTGTTTGTAATTACTCTAAGCAACAATTAGATCAAGCTCCATCGGAACGACCTTTTAGAATTTTCGCGTAACTTCAGTTAACTTTATAAGAATGAACCAACCTATAAAGAATTGCCAAAATAATTTACTATAGTTAATCTAAGCAAAAATTTAATTTACTAAAAGCAATAGTACACAATGGAGAATGCTGGCTCTTCGATCCGTTAGCTAACGGACATAATTTCACCTATAGTATTGAAATAATATTTTTGTTTTTTATGTCAAAATATTTTATGTGTTTACAATTTTTAATTTTACATTGTGCATTGTGCATTGTGCATTGTACATTTTTAATTGCGGCTTGCCGCACTATTGTTCTATATTCTTCCAGCATTCCCATCCGGAATGATTCTGTTTGTACTTTAATCGCCCAAAGCGCGCCGGACGGTAATATACTTCAACGCCGTTATTTATCATTGGCAGTTTATAAGCAGTAATATCAGCGCAATCGCAATGCTCCACTATTGTAAGATAAGACATTTTATTTTCTCTTAAAGGAATTAATGAATTATCATAAATCATTTGAACCGAGTTTAAGTAGTCCTTTACTCGATCTACATCGTAAACAGCAACGCTTACTGCAGTTTCTACGTCCATTGTCAGCCGGTTAAAAGTTTGTTTAGCAAATTTTTTTGCAAAAGCATAAACATCTCTTTCGAGCAGATTGATATCAAGCATTTCCAGTAAATAAAGATCGAAGTATGATAAATGAAGATTCTCCGGTGAGGCGATGATGTACTGTGCAAAAAGTCCAAGTTTGCCGATAGTGTAAGGCGTGCCGCCATAGCAGGTGGAGAGTATCATCAAATCAAACCTTGTAAAATCACGCGTTAGACTTTTCAAGCCAACGGCAAGATCCCGGACGGTGAATGATCGATCCGGATACGAGGCATCGTAACCCTCGCCGCCGAATTCCGGAATTTCATGACCAAAATAGAAAAACATATTCACTTTCTCATTTCGACTTTGCGACGAGAAGCGACGATACAATTCTACTTGGATATCGAAGTTTGATAGTTCCTGATCTCGCCAGTAGGATTCATTAGCGATAAGCTGCCCATTACGGTAGTAGTAAAATTCTCCATCCTTAAGAGGAAACAAAAACATAAACCGCCGGGCGGGCTTTGAATGAAAAATAAACACTTCTGCGCCGGGATTTTGCTGTGCTATTTTTTTTGCTTTTGTAAGTGCCTCTTCATCTGCTTTGTACCGGTTACCGTCAGCATCGTGGTAGAAATAGTCGCCATCACCGTGGATTACGAATACGAGTGAGTAATTCGTAGCACGCATAGTCTCTGCTGTCAGGTCATTTTCACGCTGAACAGGAATATTTGCGCTGCACGAAGATAGAAACAAAATGAGCGCTGCATATACAAAACTCAACAGAAGCCGCTTATTTGCAGCGCTCACAAAAGATAGGCTATGCAGATTTAGCATTATCTAATTGCCGGAATATTTACTCATGGAAAACTATATTACAATATGAGTACAAGCAGAATTATAATTAAAACTAATGCAACAAGACTTATGGTTATTGATGCCTGTTCCATATCCTGAACGACGTAATTAGAGAAGGCATTTAACTGAGTATCAGCAACACGTTCGTAGCCGTTGCTGCCGGCAAGCTCATCTTGTTTTTCTTGCAGTGCAGCTTTGAAGAGATCAATACCGTTGCTTTCATCTTTCGAGATCATACCGGAGTTTTGAACTTGATTTAACGCATTAGACATGCTCTGAAATGATTCGTTGAGGATATCACGCTTCTCGGCTGCATTCTCGGCTGCTTTAACTTTTTTTGCTGCATCGTTGAAGTATTTCTGTAGATCGCTTTTCCCTCCGGCAATTGTTAACGGAGTTAGAACAAACGCTAGAAGGATCGACCAAAAAATTATTCGTGTTTTCATTTTTATTCCTTTTATAAAGTTGATACATAATTGCTTAATGAAATAATAACCCATGAAGCAATCACCTATTAAAAGCTATGGAATAACCAGTGCTAAAGAAATAGACCGAAAGGATGAAAAAGGAACTACATCTATCGGTTCAATCTTTTTGCGATAACCGTCAATTAAAGATTAATTACTAACTCATGTTACGCAATATGATTTTAAAATTTTGTTGTGGCTGTTCAAAAAGTTTAAAAAGTCATTGTGCGTTGGCTAACGGAAAGCAATTGTGCTGTTGCCCTACTAATGACATCCTATCCCGCTTGCGGCATCACTGCGAGGAACTCAACAAAATGAATCAGATTGCTTCACTCGAAGACTCGTTCGCAATGACATTCATTTGGTCATTGCGATCCCGCATTGCGCATAGGCGTCAACTTAATATTATTTAGAATTGCTGTAATTCATTTTTAGTAAATGAGATACAGCGTTAGTAGTACTACAAATAAATATTGAACTCCTAATGGAGTTCAGTGATATTTTTAGGGTTGCTTAGTTCTACAAATATTTAACTCCTAAAGGAGTTATCTTCAGTTTGTCTTCACTCCAGAGGAGTGAAATATTTGTAGAAAAACAATCCCCGGAGGAAACAGCACTCCTTTAGGAGTGCAATATTTCCGTTTTTATTTTTGTTTCTATTGAACGAAGTGAAATCCCGCCCCGCGGGATAGGCAATATTGAAATTGAACAATTTTAATATTCACATCCTTAAGTTGACGCCAATGCGCATTGCGGGAGAAGCAATCTCAACAATTGAATCAGATTGCTTCACTTCCCGCATGCGGGATTCGCAATGACGATTAAGTCATTCTTTTGATAAATAAAGGCAATAGTCTTTATTGGTAACTCGCAATGACTTTTCTCTTGTGTCATTGAACGCATTATTATTTTATGCAGACTTTCTCAAATCACAAAAGTTGCAGCTTCTCTTCCGGGCAATTAAAAATTTTATTTATTAAAGTATCTCATCGCTTCAGGCATATTTTTTCTAATATCTGCAATTCTATTTTTATCCGAAGGATGAGTGCTTAAAAATTCAATCGGCGCCTGTCCTTGATTCTGAGCCGCCATTCTTTGCCAGAAGCCGATGGCAACATTTGGGTTATAACCGGCTAATGCCATAAAAATTAATCCAAGTCTATCCGCTTCACTTTCATGTGTTCTGCCATAAGGAAGAAGCACGCCAACTTGAGCGCCAAGACCATACACACCGAGCCATAAATTTCGTGTTTGCTCCGGTTGTGAACCAAGAGCTTCGGAAAGAGCCATTCCGCCAAGTTGAGTTAATAATATTTGACTCATTCTTTCACTGCCATGATCGGCAACTGCGTGAGCAATTTCGTGTCCCATAACTACAGCAAGACCGCTTTCGTCTTGAGTCAGCGGAAGAATTCCGGTGTAAACAACCACTTTTCCGCCCGGCATGCACCAGGCATTCACTTCAGCGCTTTCAATCAGGTTAAATTCCCAATTATAACCGTTCAATCGATCCGCCATATTATTTTCGGCAAAATATTTTTGAACAGCGTACTGAACATTGGCTCCGACCCGTTTTACCATGTTGGAATTATTTGCATCCGCGCTAATCTTATTAGCCTGCATAAATTCATTGTATTGCTGAAAGCTCATCGAGAGCATTTCCGCGTTAGAAATGATGTTTAATTGTTTCCTTCCGGTGATTGCAACAGTGCTGCACGATATTGCCGCGAAGGACAGAATAAAGAGAGGCAGCAGCATTTTGATTATATATTTCATTCTTAATTCCTTTCAAAAATATCAATTGATCAAATACTTCAATCCTAAGATGAATGATACATTTACATAATTTACATTACTGAAAAATATATTAACCTTCAATTGAGTTCAAACTTCTTTCCAGTTCTGTAAGATAGCTCTCAAGATGTTTTTCTCGTTCGTCCATTATTTTCCCGATGCAAAGACGATATAATTTTTTGAAAAAAGTTAAAAAATGAAAGTTTGGAATTCAATAGGTCAAAGGAATGAAAAAGGAACTACATCGTTTGGGTGAGTAAATAATCGGATTGAATTTTATTTTGTTATTGGAATTAAATTTGTGATTCTCGCTTATCTAATTTCAAATCTCTTCGAAGTTTACTTTTGCAATTTCAGACAAACGAAATGAAAACATATAATTCTCATCAGCTAATTGAAGAGTGCAATTGAGCGATTGATAATCGGGAAAACTATTCACAACAAACTCCCAATTGCAATAAGCCCGGAGATGATGATTAAAATACCTGCAATTTTGTTTACCCAGCTTAGTCCTACCAAATCCAACCTTTCTCTAAAAAATAAACTGCCCGAACTAAGTATTAAAAACCATAAACTTGAACCGATAAAAACTCCAACAACAAGCAGCGATGCAGAAAAATAACTAAGCCCGTCTCCCAAACCAAGCGCTGCAAACACAGCAATAAATGCAAATATAGTAAGTGGATTTGTAAGCGTTAGAAATAATGTCGTGAGATATGATCTTAACATTCCGCTGCTGTTAATATGACGTTTGGGATCGGTGGGCTTGGCGCGAAATGTTCTTATACCAAGAAACAGAAGAAGCGCACC
>MNYQ01000087.1 GCA_001873185.1 Ignavibacteria bacterium CG2_30_36_16
AATGATTTTTTGCTTAGAGCCAAATAAAAATCAATATGTTCACTCCCTTGTTCAAAATCTTTTGCAGAATTAACTGCAACTGTTGAATATTGACCAGTTCGAATTGCCTATACTCAATTTTTTATCATTTTTTTTCGAACATACAGGTGGCATATCAATTGAATAACGGAACGCATTATGGCAATAGAAGAAAACAATTTAGATGAATTAACAGATTCCGAAACGCCGATTGTAAAAAAGAAAAGCGTACTAAATAACAAAGTTATTTTATTCGGAATACCACTTTTTGTAGTGCAGCTTGTAGTAGTTTACTTTATTACTGCAAACATAATTTTAAGCAAAATGTACAGTTCTACGGACAGCACCGAAGAAATCGCCGCGGTCGACTCAACAACTATCTTAACGGACTCGGTAATTAAACCCGGTGTTGAGCTTGGCAGATATATTTATTCTGTTGAAGATATAATTGTCAACCCTTCGCAAACAGACGGCAAACGTCTTCTTTTAACAACCGTTGGTTTCGACCTTGGTTCGGAAGAACAAAAAACGGAATTAAGCAGTAAAGAAGTGCTCGTAAAAGATATTATAATTTCAGCTTTATCGGGCAAAACTCTGCCGCAGTTAAATGACAACCTTTACAAAGACACATTAAAAATTGAAATCAAAAAAAAAGTTATGCAATATATACCGGGCGTAAAATTAAACAGCATTTATTTCAGTAAATATATTATTCAATAAAATGGCAGAAGTACTTTCGCAGCAAGAAATAGATCAACTTCTCAACAAAGTTAAAAGCGGCGATGAGCAGGTTTCTTACCATAGTTTGGATAAAGACGCCGTACCGTTTGATTTCAGGCTGCCAAATCGTATCTCGAAAAACCAGCTTAGAACTATAAGGAACATACATGAAAATTTCGCGGAAAGTTTTAGCGCTTACCTTGTTTCTAAACTGCAAACAATTGTTAACATTAACGTATCATCGGTAGATCAAATCTATTATTCTGAATATGTCCTTTCGGTTTCAAACCCCGGCTGTCTTTATACTTTTGATATTAAGAATACCGATATCAAAGGTATACTCGAACTAAATACAGACCTTGCTCTTACTCTTGTAGACCGGCTGCTTGGCGGCAACGGAACCGGTTCTAAACAAAATAAAGTTATTACGCCAATCGAACAAAAAGTGTTGCAGGTGATGGCTGAAAAAGTTATGCTTGACCTACGTAAAGCGTGGGCGGTTATAGATAATTATGATTTTAAGATAGAACATTTTGAATCGGATATAGATTTTGCGCAGATAACTTCGCAGAGTGAATCTGTCTTGCTTATCTCTTTTGAAATTTTCATTGGTGAACACTCATATTTGATGAATTTATGTTTCGCCACCTTTGCCTTCGATGCTCTGCTGTCGAAACTATCGTCGCAAAAATTGTCATCAATCCGCCCCGGAAAATATCAGGGAACCACAGCGCGGGAAATTCTTACATCGCATCTGCAGCAGACTTATTTGTCTGTAACCGTAGAATTTGGCAGAGGTTCTATGTCGATTCAGGAACTAATAGATCTGCAGGCAGGAGATATATTAAGGCTTGCAACAAAAATAAGCGACGACCCAATCGTAAAAGTTGATAGCCGGATTTTGTTTGAAGGGCGTCCGGGTGTTGTAAATAAGCATAAGGCAATTAAGGTAACACAAAAAGTTTTTAACAATAAAAAAGTATAGTATCGGTTATGCCGGTCCAGTAATTAGGAGCTAATATGGCAGATGAAAATATGACGAACTCAACAGACGACTCAAAAGTTTTAGGAGATGTTGCTGAGTTTCAAGAGTTTGATGAATCCTCAAAAAGAAACAGTTTTGGCGACGATAAACTTGAGATGTTAAAAGACCTTCAATTAAATGTTTATATTGAACTTGGCAGAACGCAGATGCAGATAAAGGATGTGCTCGAACTCGAACGCGGTTACGTGATTGAATTAGATAAATTAGCAAGCGAGCCTGTGGACATTTACGTGAACAACAAGAAAATTGCCGAAGGTGAAGTTGTAGTAATTGATAAACATTTTGGCATCCGCATAACAAACTTAAATGAACCCAACAGCCGTTTGAAAGGATTAATTTAGTGGGCTTCTTTGATGTAGTTAAAGCATTGCTGCCGCTTCTGCTCATACTCGGAATCCTTTACGGCGCACTCTGGTATGTGCGAAAATATTCGTTTTCTATCGGCGGAAAAAAAACCGGCGGTTTGAATATTAAAGTACTTGGCACACAAATGTTAATGCCTAAAAAATTTATTTCGGTAGTTAAAATTCATGATAAAGTTTTAGTCCTCGGCGTAAGCGAAGGTTCTGTAAACTTGCTTAAAGAACTTGATCCTTCTGTAATTGATTCTGCGCCAGATGAAAATGACGAAGCTAAACCAAACTTCCGTGAACTTCTGAAAAAGAACCTTGGAATAAGATGAAAAAATTTTGGTTTGCCGGCTTATTAGTATTTGCCGTTCTCTTAATAACCGATATTACTCTAGCACAACAAACATCAACAAAACTACCTTTTCCTAAAATCGGTATTGATGTTGGTACCGCGGATTCTCCGGAAGATATTTCCGTTACACTTCAAATATTATTGTTGATGACTATATTGTCGCTTGCGCCGTCAATAGTAATAATGACGACATCTTATCTTCGTATAATAATTGTTTTTCATTTTCTAAAAACCGCGCTCGGCACGCAGTCAATGCCGCCCGGGCAGCTGCTTGCCGGAATTGCATTGTTCATAACATTTTTTGTAATGGCGCCAACCTGGAGCAAAGTGAATGATGAAGCATTAAAGCCTTTAATGGATGGGCAAATGCCTGTTGAAACCGCCTACGACAAGGGGATAGAACCTATCAGGCAGTTTATGTTTAAGAACGTTCGTGATGAGGACCTTGAATTATTCCTTGGTTTATCTTCGATGGAAAAACCTAAAAACCGGCAGGAGGTGCCGACTTATGTTCTTGTGCCGTCTTTTGCTTTGAGTGAATTAAGGGCGGGATTTATAATCGGCTTCTTTTTATTTATTCCTTTTCTAATGGTGGATATGATCGTCTCAAGTATACTTATGTCTATGGGAATGATGATGCTTCCGCCGATGCTTGTATCGCTGCCGTTTAAGATTTTATTGTTCATATTGGTGGACGGTTGGAATTTGGTAGTAGGTTCGCTTGTAAGGAGTTTTTTATAATGACCGAAGAATTAGTAATAGAAATTTTAAAGGAAGTTTTTTTTACCGTGTTTGTAATTCTTCTTCCGATACTCGGTGTTTCTCTTGTTATTGGTATCATCATATCAATATTTCAGGCTGCAACATCAATACAGGAAATGACGCTGACATTTGTCCCCAAAATATTAATTACCGCGCTTGCAATAATTTTTCTTTTGCCATGGATAATGGATAAAATGATTGCAATGACAAACAAAATGTTTACGATGTTTATAACCGTAATAAAATGACGGATATTCTTATCGTTGATTTTGTTGTTGTAATCTTCATTTTCCTCAGAGTTTTTTCTGCATTTATAGCCGCACCAATATTCGGGCACAATGCAATTCCCATTGTAATTAAAATTTCACTATCCATAGTTCTTTCCTATATCATTTTTTTAACAATTGACAGATCTGCATTTAACGTTCCGGTTAGTTTATGGTCGCTTACTGTTTACGGCGCAAAGGAAATAATAACAGGACTAACAATGGGCTTTATGCTTCACTTTGTTTTTTATGGAATTTCTTATGCAGGAACTTTAATAGGCTTTGATATGGGGCTTGTAATGGCGGAGATGTTCAACCCGATGGAAGAAACAAGCAACAACGTTATTGGCGAAGCTATTTATTTTGCTTCTGTTATAATTTTATTTCTAATAAACGGTCATCATTATATTATCCGCGGTTTGGTCTCATCCTTCGATTTGATCCCTCTCGGAAAATTTACGATAACAAACGCTACGCTGGAACTGTTAATCAACTATTCAGCCGGTGTGTTTGTTATTGCTGTTAAAATAGCTTCACCCATTCTCGTTTCATTTTTCCTTATTCATATTGCCGAAGGAATAACCGCAAGAGCGATTCCTCAGATGCAGATATTTTTTGTAACGCAGCCGCTTAAACTTGGCTTGGGTTTTGTTCTATTAGCTTCGATTACGCCAATTTATATCTATGTAATTAAAAATCTTCTAAAAGGTTACGAGGATAGTTTGTACAACTTAATAAAAGCGATGAGCAATTAATGGCAGAGAATTCTGACGGTCAGGAAAAAACTGAACAAGCGACCGGCAAGCGGCTGCAGGAAGCAAGAGACAAAGGACAGGTTGCTAAAAGTACTGAAATTAACTCACTTGCAATCTTTGTGACTGGTATGTTTCTTCTTTATCTATCTCAGCAGTTACTAAGCGGACAAATATCTAAACTCACCATATATATTTTTAGTTCTCTTGACACTCTCGAAATCAACACTGCGGTAATTAATGATTATGCACTCAGCGCTTATTTTTTCTTTGTCCTAACACTTGCGCCGGTACTCGGCGGTCTTGTTGTTATTGGACTAGTGGCTAGTATTGCACAGGTTGGCTTTAAGTTTTCTACAAAAGCTCTCGAACCGAAGTTCAGTAAGTTTAATGTTTTAAAAGGCATTAAAAATTTATTTTTCTCTTCCCGTTCGTTTGTTGAACTTGCGAAATCTATTTTCAAATTAACTGTGATCAGCTTATTCACATACATTGTTCTTGAAGAATTAATTACCGGCGCCTCTAAACTTGTTGATTATTCCGTTGATGAAACAGTAATCTTTATGATAGACGCGGCATATTCACTTATCTGGAAAATTGCAATTGTTTATGCTTTAATTGCTGCAAGTGATTTAATATTTCAGCGTAAAAAACATTATAAAGAAATGATGATGACCAAACAGGAGATAAAGGAAGAAGGAAAGCAAACAGAAGGCGACCCTCTTATTAAATCGAAAATAAGGGAAATTCAATATGCCGCTGCCCGAAACAGAATGATGAAAGACATCCCGACGGCTGATGTAGTTATAACAAACCCGACTCACTTTGCAGTAGCTTTAAAATATGAACCCGGCGCAAGTTCTGCTCCAAAGGTTGTTGCCAAAGGGATGGACTCTCTCGCTCAAAGAATTAAAAAAATTGCGATTGAAAATAATATTCCAATTCATGAAGATGTGGCGCTTGCGCATGCGCTTTACCGTGCTTGCGATGTGGGCGACGAGATTCCAACATCATTATTCAAAGCGGTGGCACAAATATTGGCATATATTTTCCAATTAAAGAATATGAAGAAAAAAAAGAGCATAGTATAAAGTGAAAATTTTCGGGAAGAATTCGGATATACTTCTGGCGTTCGGGCTTATCCTTATGCTCGGGCTTATGCTTATACCCCTTCCGCCTGTACTTCTCGATTTTTTACTTGCGGTTAACATCACTGCAGCGGTACTTATTCTTATTGTTTCCCTCTACATCGAATCACCTTTAGATATTTCTGTATTTCCCGGGCTGCTTCTAATTTTAACATTGTTCCGCCTTGCGCTAAATATGAGTTCAACACGTTTGATTCTTCTTGATGGTTACGCGGGGAAGGTAATCGAAACGTTTGGCGCTTTCGTCGTGGGCGGAAATTATGTGGTTGGATTTTTAATTTTTTTAATTCTGGTCATTATCCAATTCATCGTTATAGTTAAAGGTTCGGGGAGAATTTCCGAAGTGGCTGCCCGTTTTACGCTTGATGCAATGCCGGGAAAACAGATGGCAATTGATGCTGACCTTAACACGGGTCTTATTACAGAGAGCGACGCTAAAACCCGCCGTTCAATGATTTCGCGCGAAGCAGAATTTTACGGCGCAATGGACGGCGCAAGTAAGTTCGTTAAAGGAGATGCAATTGCCGGACTACTGATCACCGGGATAAACATTATCGCCGGATTTATTATCGGCGTTGCTCAACGCGGTATGCCTTTTGCCGATGCGCTTCAAAGTTATACTATTTTAACCATTGGCGACGGACTTGTTTCTCAAATTCCGGCTTTGTTGATTTCTACGGCTGCAGGTTTGGTTGTTACAAGAAGCGCTGCCGGTACTGCGCTCGATATGCAAATGCGAACACAGCTTCTTGCAAACCCGAGAGTCCTCGGAACTGTTGCTGGCGCAGTGCTGTTGTTTGCCCTCGTCCCGGGAATGCCTTTTATGCCTTTCATAATTTTAAGCATTACACTCGGTATCGGTTCGTATGTAACAAGTAAAAAGAAAAAGCAGGCGGAATCATCTCTTGTTGTTGAGGAAACGCCCGAAGAACCATCAGAAGAAAAGGTTGAACAATACTTACAGGTTGACCCGATTGAAATTGAAATCGGTTATGGTTTAATTAGTTTGGTTGATGAAAAACAGGGCGGAAATTTATTTCAAAAAATTTCTTCAACAAGAAAATATATTGCATTAGAATATGGCGTGCTTGTTCCTCCGGTTAGAGTGAGAGATAATCTTCAACTCGATCCAAATGAATACTTGATAAAAATAAAAGGGAACATTGTAGCTAATTATGAAATTTACACCGATCGTTTTCTTGCTATGAATTCTGGAAATATCAGCGAACAATTGAGCGGCATTCCAACAAACGATCCCGCATTCAATCTGCCAAGCTACTGGCTCACTCAATCCGAAAAAGAAAAAGCGGAAGTGCTCGGTTTCACTGTTGTTGACGCTATTTCCGTTCTGTCTACTCACCTGCAGGAAACTTTAAAGAAAAATTTTGATAAAATACTTTCACGCCAGGCGGTCAAACAACTACTTGAAAATTTAAAGAAAGATTACTCCGCAGTTATTGAAGATATAAATGCAGAAGCATTGTCTCTCGGGACAATTCAAAAAGTGCTTCAAAATCTTTTACGGGAATTTATACCGATAAAAGACCTTGTGCAGATTCTCGAAGCGTTGATTGATTATTCTAAAGTAACTAAGAATGTTGATGTGCTGACCGAGTATGTCCGGCATTCCATCGGCGATACTATAGCGGCATTATACAAGGATTCAAATAACATCATCCGTGCGGTGGCTCTCGGTGAAAACATTGAAGGCATGATCACTCGTTCGCTTCAAAGCCAGAAAGAAGCTACAGGCACGCTTGGTTTGAGCCCGCACGTGCTTGGTGAGATGTACAAAAGTTTAACCGAGAATGCGGAAAAATTCAGGCTGCTTGGTTATCCTGCAGTACTCATTACTTCAGCTACAATTCGTCCATATTTCTTCAAGTTAATCAATTCAAGTTTTCCCGGTGTTGTAGTGCTATCCTACACTGAACTTCCTTCAAATGTTGAGATTGAATTCATTGATAAAATTGAGGTGGCAATTGCAAATTAAAAAATATATTGCTGCCACACTTAAAGAAGCATCTTTAATAATGAAAGAAGAACTTGGCGGCGATGCTGTTATTCTTGGAACAAGAATAATCGAAGGAGATGATCGTTTCAAGAAAAAGAGGATGTTTGAAATTACTGCAGGAATTGAGAACGGTTTAGATAAAGTAAGTGAATCAGGAAAAAGAGCTAAGTTAAGTACAGATAACAATTCCTCCGGCGATTATCTTGTAGAATTAAAAAACTTAAACGAAAAGATTTATAAAAATCCTTCATTTGCAAAAATAGGTGTAAAGGAAGAGTGCCCGGCTCAAACAAAAAAAAGCAGTACATCTTTAAATACAGAATTAAAAGAAATTGGTGAGACTCTGCAATTTCGAGAAATTCAAAAACCCGTAATAAATGCAATTGTTGAACGATTAAAAAAATATAAAAACTTTTTGACACGCGAAAATATTGACAGCTATCTAATCTCAAGTATAGCCACAATGATTCCAACTTATCAATTCGAACTTAAAAAACAAAAAGAACCAAAAGTGGTTTCACTCATCGGTCCTACAGGCGTTGGCAAAACAACTTGTATTGCAAAACTTGCTGTTATTTCTAAAATTCTTCATAACCTTGACATCGGATTAATATCAATCGATACTTACCGGCTTGGCGCATTAGACCAGCTTCGCATATTCAGCGAAATAAGCAACACAGATATGCTGGTTGCTTACGAACCGAAAGAGATGCCCGGGCTATTACAGAAGTTTAAAAAGAAAGATATAATTTTCATAGATACAGCAGGACGCAGCCAAAACAACGCCAATCATTTAAAAGAAACAAAATTGTTTTTAACGGCTGGCGGCGTAACCGAAACGCATCTCGTTTTAAGTACCACAAGTTCTACGCGCAACTTGGTTGATGTTGCGCAAAAATTTAAAATGTTTAATTATAAATCAGTATTGTTTACTAAAGTTGATGAAGCTGTTTCGTACGGCAGTATGTTAAACCTCGTTTTTACTTACGACATCCCGATAATGTTTTTAACAAATGGGCAGGTAATTCCGGATGATATTATTTCCGCCGATTCCGAATTTATTGCAAGCATGATTTATAAAGGGAAGATGACGAAATGATAGGACAGGCGGAGCGGATTCTTGAATTAAAAAGATTAAAAGGAGCGGATTTATTTCCTTCCGGAGGTAAAGTTTTTGCTTTTACATCCGGTAAAGGAGGAACGGGTAAAACATTTCTATCTCTTAACGTTGCTTATAGTCTCGTAAAAAAAAACAAAAAAGTATTAGTCGTTGATTTGGATGCGAACTTTTCTAACGGAAGCATAATGTTGAATATGTTTGCTTCAAAAACCATTTATAAATTTTACACCGGGCATTCACTTTTAAACGAACTTATTACCGAAGTAGAACCCGGATTCCATTTTATTTTTGGCGACTCCGGCAAAACCGATTATCCTTCTCCCGGTATTGAAATGATAAAATATTTCTACTCGCAGTTGCGTAATCTTCAGGACAAATATGATTTTATTTTTATAGATACCGGAGTAGGCGCTGCTGATGATACGCTTTCATTTCTTTTGCGGGCAGATGTAAATATAATTGTTACTACTCCCGAACCCACTGCTGTGATGGATGCGTACGTTATGTTAAAACTTCTAAAACAGAAAGGCTACGGGGGGAAAAAATATCTTCTTGTAAATCGGTGCCTTACGCCCAATGATGTCATGCAAACCCACAACAACTTCAACACAGCGGCAAAACATTTTTTAAACGACTATGCAGAGCTGCTTGGCAGCGTTGATTCCCACGAAGCAGTTAGCCAATCAATAATAAATCAAGAACTTCTTGTTAAACATTTTCCCGAAGGAAAAACAGCTTTGCAAATTTCTAATTTAAGCAGCAGTTTAATTGAAATTGCCCAGATGGCTAATATTCGGCAAACGCTGTAATTCACCTCTTCGATTATCTTCTAAAATACAACTAAAAAGCAACTTCATTCACAATTTAATTGCGCTTCTTTCTGGTATAGTCTTTGCCTTTTTAAACAAAAAGAAAGAAGACAATCATGAACAAAATAATATTACAATTTGGGCTGTTGGTGTTTTTTCTTGCCGTCATATTCTTCAGTCAGCGGGGAATACCACTTCAAGATATACTTCTGAAATCGTTTTTAATTTTTATAGTGCTAACGGTTATGCTAAGTATTGCCGCAATTGTGTTCATGAAATCAATCAATAAATCTTCATTAGACAAAAGTAAAGAATTAACCGAGAACTTAACCGGAAGCAGCAAATGATGGATACAATAGATCTTTGGAATGCGTTTAAAAACGCGCCAACAGCGGATTTAAAAAAAGAAATAATGACTACCTATACTAATTTGGTGCATTATGTTATTCACAAATCCAAATTTATTAATCTTGATATATTAGACACGCGCGACTATTTCCAGTTCGGCGTTGAAGGATTAAGCGAAGCAATCGATCGTTTCGATCCTGAATACGGAACTAAGTTTGAAACATATGCTATTCAAAGAATCAGAGGAAAAATTCTCGATGAACTGCGCAAAGTGCAAATTAAACCGCGCATAAAAAGCGGAGGTCAATTTTCGGATCCATACTATTCAAACGTATCGTTAAATCAACCGGTTGACGATGAAGATGGTTACATGCTTTATGAAGTTTTGCCCAGCGAAGCAGAAGAGCCTTTAGAAATAACAGAAAGAAATGAAGCTAAAGAATTTTTAATGAGGGCAATTAAAGGGCTGGAAGAGCGCGATAGAATGATACTTACGCTTTACTATTTCGAAAATCTTAATTATAAGGAGATTGCTCATCTTTTAAATATAACCGTATCCCGTGTTTCTCAAATCCATTCAAGAA
>MNYQ01000117.1 GCA_001873185.1 Ignavibacteria bacterium CG2_30_36_16
GGTGTTTCACTATAAAGCTGATGCTGTTAGATCGCATATATTAATTTGTTTTACTGCTTTGATGTTTGCTAAGTTTTTAGAAATAGAAATGAAAATGTCGCTAAAGCAGATTATGAATAATATATGGTCTGTAACTCATGCTAAACTTCACAATAAAAAAACCGGAGAAATATTTTTATTAAAATCAGAAATATCACCCCAAGCGGAGAACATGCTTAATAAATTATTCAAAATTTTGTCACACTAATTTGGCAGAAGTCAGGATGGAAAATGTAAGATGGAAAAATCATTTAAAATATTCCCGCAAATGCGGGACAGGTTTGACATAAAAAATCTCCGTTAGCTAACGGACTAACGGATTAACTGTCAATACTATAGTATCCTCAGTCATTCGTTAGTAAACGGATTTGATAATACATTTACCATCGGATAACCGGGAATAATTTGAATTGCACATATCCACCGCCTTTGTTTAATTTGAAGCCCTGTTTTATAAATATAATAGCAGCAGTTAATTATGAAAAAAATATTGATCGTATTTACAGGCGGCACGTTTTCAATGATGATTGATGAAAACACGGGCGGCGCTATACCAAAATTTTCCGGTGAAGAATTATTAGAGATGATGCCGGAAGTAAAAAAACTTGCCGATATAACGTGCTACGATTTCGGAAAATATCCCGGACCTCATATGACGCCGGAATTAATGCTTACACTTTCAAAGAAAATTCAGCAATTAATTTCTTCGGATAAATTTGCGGGTGTAATAGTAACACACGGAACCGATACACTCGAAGAAACTGCATACCTTCTCGATTTAACAATAGAAACAGAAATTCCAATTGTGGTTATTGGCTCAATGAAAAACAGTTCGGAGCCGGATTGGGATGGTCCGCGCAATCTGCTTGATGCAATTCATATCTGTTTGAATGAGAACAGCCGGAACATTGGCGTGCTGGTTTGCCTCAACGGCGAAATAAACGCTGCAAGTGAAGTAACCAAAACTGAAACCGACGAAATAGACACTTTTCAAAGTCTCGATTTTGGTTCGCTCGGGTTTATACAAAATGGAAGAGTTATATTAAACAGACTGCCGAGAAAACTGGAAACAATTAAAACTGAAAAATTAAATTCAAACGTTGATTTGCTTACGGTTTATGCAGGCATGAATGAAAAGTTTTTTAAGTTTTCTGCTGACAGCAATGTTGAAGCGCTTGTTGTAGAAGCGCTGGGTGTGGGGAATGTACCCCCTGCTGCTTTCGACGGAATAAAATATGTTGTTGAAAAAGGAATCCCTGTTGTGCTTGTTTCACGCTGCCCTGCCGGCGAAACTCTCGATATTTACAGCTATCCGGGAGCAGGCAAACATTTGCATAATCTCGGCGTAATTTTTTCTGATTATTTAAACGGACAAAAAGCGCGTATTAAACTTATGCTTGCTCTTGGTAAGACTAAAAACATTGATGAACTGCGATCCCTGTTTGAAAATTGATTTAGCTTTTAGTCAATGTTTCTAAATCTACTTTATGAACGTGATTAATTTTCTGCCCGAGGAATAGCTCGGCAACTTCTTTAAATTTGGAGGGGATATCGCTCACATAAAACTCATTCTGCCCTGTAGTTTTTTTGGTCTTAAGCAGATTAATCTTCCTAAGTTCATCTTCAACTATCTCAGCCGAGGCAACTCCGGAATCAATTAATGTAACCCCGCTGCCTATAACCTTTTGAATTACATTTGAAAGAATTGGATAATGCGTGCAGCCGAGCACAAGCGTATCAATATTCTGCTCGCGTATTTCTTTTAAGTATTCCTCTGCAATTTCGTAAGTTGCCCGATGATCAATCCATCCTTCTTCAGCTAAAGGAACGAACAGGGGACAAGGTTTTTCAATCACTTCAAATTTTGCGTTGAGATTTTTAATTGCTTCGGAGTAAGCTCTGTTGTTTATTGTGGCGCGTGTTCCTATTACTCCAATTCTGCCGTTTTTTGTCGCTGCATCTGCTGCTTTTGCTCCCGGCTCAATCATACCTATAACCGGCACATTAAAATGATCTCGAATTTCTTTAAGCGCAATTGAAGAAACAGTATTGCATGCGACAACAATTGCCTTCACTCCTTTATCAATTAAAAACTGTGCGTCCTGAAGAGAATATTCTATGACGGTTACATTTGATTTTGAGCCGTAAGGCACCCGCGCAGTGTCGCCAAAGTAAATTATATTTTCATTCGGGAGAGCAGAAGCAATTCTTTTAACAACAGTTAATCCGCCAATACCGGAGTCAAATACTCCGATTGGTTTTTCATTTTCTAATAAATTCAAAGCCAACCTATAACATTAAATTAATTGTGGAAGTAAGTTCGGTAATAATTAACTCATAATCGTTGGGGGAAACTTTTTTACCGTTGCGGTGGAGTACGTAAAATGAATCAAGTATGTCGTCTCCTTTTGTAGATATTTTAGCAAAGTAAATTATAAGCCCAAGTTCATTCATTTTACGCGTCACCTGGTAAAGAAATCCAAGACGGTCGGGTGAAGAAATATCGAGAATGGTGTACTTATCGTGATTTTCAAAAACGACTTTAACTTTTCCGGTACGTTTAAAAAATTTGTTTTCAATACGCCACCATTTGTTTTTCATACGGGCAAACTCCTGGTTCAATTGAAGCATACCCGAGACGACCGCACTCAAATCTTTTTTTATTTTTTCGTAACGGACAGGGTCAATTTTTTTCTGAGTCCTGAAATCCGTTAAGTTAAAAGTATCAATCACAATTCCGTCTTTACGCGTAAAGATTTTTGCATCGTGAATATTTGCGTCGTTGATTGAAAAAGCACCGCATAATCGGGAAAGAAGAGAAGGATAATCCTTAGTAATTATGGTTACGTTTGTGTAATCATTTATCTCTTTAAAGAAAGCGGAAACATTCTCTCCCCGTTGTATTTCTTCTACGTGCTTTGCAATTTCTTCATCGGTAAATTGATTAGCGTAGGCGATGTCATTAATTGAATCTATATGCTCTTGCACGTTGTCTTCATTAATGTGCTGCGAATGTTTGCTGATATCTTTAGGAATGATATAGGTGCTTGAGATAAGCAGCTCTTCGCCAGAAATCTGATCCTCGAGCATTGCTTTTGATTTACGGTAAAGTTCGGAAAGCAAATCGCTTTTCCACGACGTCCATACAGCAGGGTTTACCGCCGATAAATCTGCATAAGTGACAAGATACAGAAGATCAAGTTCCTCAACCGTTTTAAAACGGGATGCAAAGTTGTTTAATGTTTCGGGGTCATTCAAATTTCGTCGGAAGGCAGTCTGTTCCATTACAAGATGATTTCTGACAAGCAATGAAACTTTTTCAATTTCTTCATCTCCGTAACCCATACACTGCATTACAGAGGCTGCAATTTCAGCGCCGATGATTTCGTGCCCCGAGAGATTTACAGGTTTTGCAATATCGTGAAATAACATTGCGAGGAATAAAACTTCATGATCATTTAAACTATTATAAATTCGTCCGAGCAGCGAAACATCTTTTTCAAGCTTCTCAAGATTTGAAATTGTAACGAGAGTATGCTCATCCGCTGTGTAACAGTGATAAACGCCATGCTGTAAATATCCTACCAAATCTGCAAACTCCGGCATGTAGGCTCCAAGCACGCCAAGTTCATTCATTACAGAAAGAGTCTGCCCCACATTATGTGGAAGGCGGAGTATTTCTCTGAAAAAAACTGAAGATTCTATTTCGTGCGAAGAATTTTCGGCTAACTCTTCAATTGTTGCAATGATTAGCGAACGGAGATTTTCATCAAAGTGCGCTGAATATAATCCGCGATAGTAGAAGGCTCGAAGTATGTCGGAAAGTTTGAGCTCATTGTTGTTGATGATGGAAATTGTTTTCCCTTTTAACACAAAATGATCGTCAAGGCTTATTGCAAGCGAATCCGGAAGTGAAGTAGTAATTTCTTCGTGAAATTTTTTTAACATTGACTTGCAGAAACGGTTAAGCACATTTGCCGCCTTAAAATAATCACGCATAAAGATGCCGAGAGAATCTTTTTTATGGTAAAGAAGCCTCGCAAGTTTGGTCTGCGCGTTAAACTCAAGTCTGTCATTCTTTTGTTTGGAAATAAGATGAAGCAGATTTCGAATCGTCAAGATTAGCTGATAACTCCTAACTAATCTTGCGCATTCATTTGCGGTAGTGTAATTGAATTTTTTTAACAGCTCAATAAAAATTTCTGTTTGAGTTTCTTCATTTTGCTTATTGAGCAAGGTTTTATTTTGAAGAATGAACATCCACTCGACGGCGTGAAAATCCCGCAGACCTCCGGCAGATTGCTTGATATTGGGTTCAAGTACTTTTGGCGAATCTCCAAATTTAGCATAGCGCGCTTCAATATCTCTAAAAAGTTCTAAAATTAATTTAATTCTTATTTCATCTGTTAAAACTTTAAAAATCTGCTTATTCCATTTTTGGTAAATCGAATCGTTCCCCATAATGAAACGCGTTTCAAAAAATTGCGTGAAGGTGTGAAGTTCATCTTCAAGAAAACGGGAAATGTCGTTTAATTCCCTCACAGTGTGCGAAACCTCAATACCGTTATCCCATAAGGATGTAATTAATCCTGTAATTTCTAATCCGTCTTTTTCAACCGATTCGGTTAAAATCATTAAGTCAATATCGGAATAGGGTGAAAGTTCGCGCCTGCTAAAACTGCCTGCAGAAACAACTGCGAAATTATATTTGTTGCCGGCGGACAAAAGTCGTATTTGTTCTTCAACCAGCAAGCTGTATTCCATACTGAATTTGAAGGCGTCATGGTTTACTATGCCGGTTTTAAAGAGTGCATCTCTTTTATTCGCAAAATCTTCTCGGCTGTTTTTTTTTGGTGCCATAAAAATTAAAACAAATCATCAGTATCAAATTCATCACTCTCGTATGCTGCCTCGATTACGGAAGAAATTCCTCCACGAGTTTTAAACTCAGCAACAACACGCATAAAACGCGGATGGCATGCTTCTACTAAATCATCAAGAATTTTATTGGTTACACTTTCGTAATAGATGCCTTCATTCCGGTACGAATTTAAATAGAGCTTAAGAGATTTTAGCTCAATGCAAAGAATGTCGGGTGTGTATTCAATTGTAATCGTTCCAAAATCCGGCTGCCCTGTTTTAGGGCAAACAGATGTAAACTCCGATGCCGTATGAGTAATTTCATAATCCCGTTCAATATACTCGTTCTCAAAAACCTCAATAATTTTTACTTTGTCTTTCATTTTATCCTTTCCACATTTTAACTTTTTACTTTTTACTTTTTACTTTTTACTTTTTACTTGTAACAACATATTTTATCGGGTCAACTATGTCTGCTTGTAAAAATCCTCTTAAACGGAGCGCACAACTATCGCATACGCCGCAAGCCTTCTCCTCGTTTTTATAACACGACCAGGTTAAATGAAGCGGCGCACCAAGCTCAATGCCATTTTTAACAATTTCAGCTTTCGAAAAGTTGATTATCGGAGTTTCAATTTTAATTTTTGTTTCCGGTTTTGTTCCGAGCGCAATCATTTTTTCATATGCCGAAAAAAAAACAGGTCGGCAGTCGGGATAGCCGGAAGAATCTTCAAAAACCGCACCCATAAAAACTGCCGAAGCTTTTAACACTTCCGCCCAGCTAACACAAGCCGCTAATATGTTTGCGTTGCGAAAAGGAACATACGAAGAAGGAATTACACCGTTTGTTAAATCGGCATCTTTTACTTCCATTGAAAAATCTGTCAATGATGAACCGCCGATTTGAGCAAGATGCCGGAGATCAATTACAAGACGTTTATCAACTGCATAGAAATCTGCAATTTCGTTAAACGCCTTCAGCTCTCTTCTTTCAGTTCTCTGCCCATAATTAATATGGACAAAAGCCAAATTATATTTTTGTGCGGCTATGGCAGCGGTTACACAACTATCCATTCCGCCGCTTACAGCTATAACGGCAATTGGTTTTTTCATTACCGGAAACAAATCAATACGAAGTTAAAAAAATATCTAACCACTTTTTAGAAGTTAAATTTTATTGGTAGTTGTCATCGGAAACCACAAAAAGTTTACTCAAAAATAAGGATTTATCGTATCACAAAGAAATGTAATAAAACAGTTTGAATAAACTGCACTCCTTTTGTAACTTTCAACATCATAATTATAAGCAAAAGCGAGGAAAAAATGCGTAAAAAAATAGTAGCCGGTAACTGGAAAATGCACAACGATCTGCAAGACTCAAAGAACTTGATTAATGGAATTGTTAAAGGTTTACAAAACGAAAATGTAAATTGTGAAGTAATTGTCTGTCCGCCTTATACTTCATTGTCAGAAGCGGCAGGTTTATTGAAAGGTTCTATCGTAAAACTTGGCGCCCAAAATATGCACTTTGAAGATAAAGGAGCTTTCACCGGGGAAATTTCAGCGGCGATGTTAAAAAGCGCCGGATGTGAATATGTGATTTTAGGACATTCAGAAAGACGCACAATTTTTAACGAGAGTGATGAGTTAATCAATAAAAAAGTAAAAAAAGCTTTTTCAAGAGGCTTAAAACCGATTTTTTGTGTCGGCGAAACTCTTTCTGAAAGGGAAGGCGGAGTAACGAACGATGTTGTTAAACGTCAGGTTATTCAAGGTCTCATGGATGTTCCCGAACCGGATTTAACAAATATGATTCTTGCTTATGAACCCGTTTGGGCAATCGGAACGGGAAAAACAGCATCTCCAGAACAGGCTCAGGAGGTTCATGCCTTTATCCGTTCGTTAATTAAAGATTTGTACTCCGAACAGGCAGCCGGGAAGATGGTAATACAATACGGCGGCAGCGTAAAACCGGAGAATGCGGCAGAACTCCTTTCTAAGAACGATATAGACGGTGCACTCGTGGGTGGAGCCTGTCTTAAACCGGATTCATTTCTGGGAATAATCAAATCAGCTTAAATTATTATTTTTTAATAGGTTAATCATTTGAGGCGGAAGAATTGTGCACTACTTACGCCTCAAAAGTTCATTGCTTTGCCCTCCTTTATGTAGTATATTTGCACCTTTAATTTTATATACTAGGACGCAATTTTCGGATGGGTTTACCCAAATATTTTTCATTTTTATACCTTCTTCTTCTCATTTCTTTAAGCCGGCAGGCTGTTGGGCAAATTATATTTAATGAACTTCCTCAATATTCTATAAAAACAGAAGATTCGGTATTTTTTGATATCAGCGCCACCCGAAAAATTATCCCTTTGAATGGGAATTGGAATGTACATTCCGCAGGTGACAAAGGTGCAAAACAGTATTCGGTGAGTGTTCCTTCTGTTTTTGAAGGCGAAGGGGACTTAATTTTTGAGAAAAAGTTTTCAATCAACAAACTTGATCTAGATCGTTACAAAGCAAAGATTGTCTTTTTTGGATTAAATTATACTGCGGATGTTTCACTGAACAATGTTATAATTTTCAGACATTCCGGCGGTGAATTTCCCATAGGCATCTCGCTTCCTAAGGACATTCTCCGCGCAGATCGAGATAATATTATTTCGATAAAACTAAGTTACCGGCTCCATTCAGAAAATACTATCCCGTTAAAACAAAGATTCCTCTTTCCCAGAAATTTCGGCGGGATTCTGCGGGATGTTTACATTCATCTCATCCCGAATATTTCTATAAGTGATGCCGAAGTAAAGTATACAAATAACAACCGAACTAATTTTTCGGTTATTGCCAAAATTGAAAATCGAGAGTTCAGAATAACGGCGGATCCCCTTTTGCCTGATAACCAATTCCGTTTTTCTATTCTTATTCAGCCGCCCGGAGCTAATGGATTTCAAAAAACAAATGAAGTAAATTTTTCACTTCAGAAAAATAAAGACTTCAACTTAAAACAAAAGTTTGAGGTTGCGTCTTCAACTTTTTGGTCACCGGCAAATCCGCTTTCATACAAAGTTAGATTTGAATTACGCCGTGGTGATTTCCTTATAGACAGAACGGAACAAGAAATTGCTGTTTATGATTTTAAGCCTGAAAGAGACTCCATTCTTTTCAACGGACGGAATATTAAACTTGAAGGTGTCACATACATTCCATCTTTCCAAAATATCGGCTCATTGGCATCCTATGATGATATGGAACGGGATATAAGAATGATTAAAACCGCCGGTTTTAATTCGATTCGATTTGCGAAGAACATACCCCATCCTTATTATTTAACGCTATGCCGGAAGTATGGTATAATTGCTTTTATTGAAATCCCCGTTAACAGGGCGCCCGAAGCTCTTGTTTTAGAGCCGAATTTTTTGGTGCGAAGTAAAAATTATTTAACTAACTTCTTAAAAGCTTACTCAAAGTATTCTCCGGTTGCTGCAATCGGACTGGGCGGAGGATATCTTCCTATGCTTGATGGGCATAAGCAGTATATTGAAGAACTTGCCCGAATTGTGAAAAAGGAAACAGGATTAATTACCTATGCTTCTTTTTCAGATTTAAATATTGATGAAATTCAAAATGTTGATTTATACGGAATTGAACTTTTTAATAATTCTATTTTAGATATAGAATCCGGTTTCAAAGAGCTTCAGAAACGTTTAGGAGATGGAAAAATTTTCATAAGCGAAGCAACCTACACAGTAAATGCCGGAAACACAGAGGGTTACTTAAACGAACATTCCTTTGAAGCCCAGGCAAAATATTATGAAGACCTATTAAACTACACCGAACAAAATCCGCTTTCTGGCTATTTCATAAATTCTATGTTTGATTATACAGGTGACTTTGCATCTTTTACCTGCGGCTACTCGGAAAACAATATCTATACTGTTGGTCTTTCAGGATTTGAAAGGGCAACAACCCGGCTAAGTTATAAAGTGGTTACTTCAAAGCTAAATAATGCCGAACGTGTAACTATACCGATAGGCAGCAGAAAAGATAGTGCGCCAATGTTGTTCATTTTATTTGGACTTGCGCTCGCAATTTTTCTCGGCATACTTGTAAACTCCGGCAGAAAATTTAGAGAAGATTCTTCGCGTGCATTGCTTCGTCCATATAATTTTTTTGCAGATGTACGGGACCAGAGAATAATGTCCGGTGTTCAATCGACAACACTTTTGCTTATTATAACAGGGATAAGTGCGTTGCTGCTTTCCAATTTGCTGCACTATTTTAAGATGAATGCTTTCTTCGAAAACCTGGCTTTATCTTTCGGCAGCCCCTGGCTGATGAAATCACTAAACTATCTTGCGTGGAATCCATTAATGTCCCTCATATGGTTTATGGTTTTATCTGCATGTGCGTTAGTTCTTTTAATTTTAATTGTTAAACTTGCTTCATCGTTCGTGCACAACAAGGTTTTTCTTTCAAGCTCATATTTCATGGTAATTTGGTCTTTTTTGCCTCTTGTTCTTTTTATACCTGTTGGTATTATTCTTTACAGAATTTTGGATGCAGGCGTAGCTAATTTTTACATTTATATATTACTTGCACTTTTTACCCTGTGGATAGTTTACCGCACAATAAAAGGAATTTATGTTATTTTTGATGTTAATTCCGGCAGCGTATATTTTTATTCAATCATTTTGATGGCAGCTTTTGTAGGCGGTATTGTTTTTTACTTCGATTTCACAAACAGCCTTTTTAGTTACGTTGAATTAACTGTTCAACAGCATTATTTTTTTTAAGTTGAAGGAAAAGATTGTATTTATCAAAGCTAGAAATATTAGGATTCAAATCTTTCGCTCAGCGAACACAGGTTCATTTTAACCAGGGAGTAACCTCTATTGTTGGTCCGAATGGATGCGGTAAAACAAATATAGTAGACGCTATAAGATGGGCGTTGGGCGAACAGCGGAGCAGCGCATTAAGAAGCGATAAAATGGAAAACGTTATTTTTAACGGAACCTCGGGTCGCAAGCCGATGGGTATGGCTGAAGTTTCTTTAACCATAGAAAATTCAAAAGGAATACTGCCGACAGAATATTCTGAAGTTACAATTTCGAGAAGAATTTTCCGTTCGGGTGAAAGTGAATATCTTCTTAACAAAAACATTTGCCGTTTAAAAGATATAACAAATCTTTTTATGGATACCGGAATGGGAACCAATGCTTATTCGGTTATCGAATTAAAAATGGTAGAGACAATTTTAAGCAACAAAGCCGACGAACGCCGGAATATGTTCGAAGAAGCTGCAGGCGTTAATAAGTATAAACTCCGGA
>MNYQ01000042.1 GCA_001873185.1 Ignavibacteria bacterium CG2_30_36_16
AAACCTTTCAGCTTTTCGTCTTGACTAATTGGTAGTTTAAACTTAATCATTACAATCATGAAAATAATTTATACTTTTGTTTCAATCCTTATTTTTGTTTCTACTTTAAACTCCCAATCATATTTCATAACCGGTCAAGTAGCAGATTCTTCTTCAAAAGAATTCCTGGCGGGGGCGAATATCGTTGTTGTTGATATAACTGATTCATCTTTAAATGGAGCATCGAGCGGTAGAGGAGGTATTTTTCGAATTGAAAATTTAAGACCGGGCAAACATGTGTTGAGAGTTACTTATATCGGCTACAAAGCTTTTAAACAAAATTTTGAAATTAAAGGTTCGATTGATTTTGGGACTATCTACCTCTCCCCTTCTTCAATAGAAACCGATGAAGTTGAAGTGGTTGGTAAAATTCCTCCGGTTATTCAAAATGCAGATACAACGATTTATAATTCGGATGCTTTCAAAGTCAATAAAGATGCAAACGCGGAAGATCTCGTATCCAAAATGCCCGGCGTTGTTGTTCAGGATGGTAAAGTTCAAGTACAGGGTGAAGAAGTCAAAAGAGTTTTGGTAGATGGACGGCAGTTTTTTGGCGATGACCCGAATGCAGTGCTTAAAAATATGCCTGCGGAAATAATTGAAAAAATACAGGTCTTCGATCAGCAAAGTGAGCAGTCGCAGTTTACAGGTTTTGACGATGGCAATACTTCCAAGACAATTAATATTATAACCAGAATACGCTTTAGAGATGGAACGTTCGGCAAGCTTAGCGGTGGTTATGGAAATGAAGAAAAATATTTCTCGGGTGGGAACATTAATTATTTTAATGAGAGTACTCGTCTAACTTTTCTTGGACAACTAAATAATATAAATGAGCAAAATTTTTCAAGTGAAGATTTGCTCGGGGTAATGGCTGGCAGCGGGAGAAGCGGCGGTTTTAGAAGACCCGGCGGGGGCGGTAGAGGTGGACAAGGAATGCAAGGCGGCGGCGGTGGAAATTTCCGGGGCGAATCTTCAAACTTTTTGGTTTCTACGAAAGACGGTTTAACTACAACCAAATCTTTCGGTGTAAATTATTCCGATAAATTCGGTGAGGCTGTCGATTTAACAAGCAGTTATTTCTTTAATCTGACTAAAAACAACTCGCAAACATCTATCAACAGAGATTATTTTTTTAACTCATTATCCGGGCAAAAATATTTTGAAAATAATCTGTCCTCCTCTGAAAATTTTAACCATCGATTTAATATGCGGCTTGACTACCGCATCGATTCTATGAACTCAATTTTATTCCGCCCGAAAGTATCATATCAATCAAACAGCGGGTTGAGCGGATTACAGGGGAATACATCCGATGAAGCGCTGATTAATTCAGTAAATAATATTTTTAATTCAAATTTAAATGCAGTTAATGCGTCTGCAGAACTGCTATACCGGCATCGCTTTGAAGATAGAGGAAGAACTTTGTCTCTTAGCTTAAATTCATCTTACAAAGAAAACAAAGGCGATAATAAACTTTTTTCTGAAAATATTTACTACGATAATTTAGTCACCTCCGATACTATCGATCAGATAGGGCAATTAAACAATGACGGCAAAAGTGGAAGTTTAAATTTATCCTACACAGAACCTTTAGGTGAAAACGGTATGCTGCTTTTTAATTCGGGATATTCCATTAATCTCGAAAAGAGTGATAGAAAAACGTTTAATGATCCTGATGCTCAAAATTATCTCGACACTTCTCTTAGTAACATTTATGATAAAAAATATATCGCTCAAAGTTACGGTGCAGGCTATCGATATCGTCTTGATAAGTTTTCATTAATGTTAAATATTAGTTACGGAATTGCTAGCTTGGGAAATGAACAGGTTTTCCCGTTCATATCGGAAGTTTCAAGATCGTTTTATTCAATTCTTCCTTCAATGATGATGAGATATGAAATTTCAAGGGACACCGATCTTCGTTTGTTTTATAGAACGAATAACAATGAACCATCGGTGGAGCAGTTGCAATATGTCCTCGATAATTCAAACCCGCTTCAGTTATCAATCGGCAATCCTTCACTAAAGCAGGATTACAGGCATTCAATAAATCTGAGGTATTCAAGCGTTAATCCCGGAAGTATGAGCGCTTTATTCTTTCTCATCAGTGGAACTTTTACGAATGATTATATCGCCAATAAAACGATCGTTGCTTCAAGCGATACTACCGTATCGGGAAATATCTTTCTTAACCGCGGAACGCAATTAAGAATTCCGGAAAATATGAACGGCTACTTTAATCTACGCTCTTTTATTTCTTACGGGCTTCCGTTTGTGCTCATCAAATCAAATGTCAATTTAAATTTCAATGTAAATTATTCCCGCACGCCAACCATCGTAAATGATTACAAAAGTTTTTCAAATTCAACTTCATACGGTTTAGGCGTAGTAATCAGTAGTAATATTAGTGAAAATATTGATTTTACTCTTTCTTCACAAAGTAGTTATACAACAATTAATAGCAGCGTTCGAACTTCTAATGATGATTCTTATCTTAATCAAAATTCGGCGGTTAAGTTTTATGTAAGGCTTCCACTAACATTTATAGTTCAAACAGATTTTAGGCATAGATACGAAGGAGGACTGCCCGACAGCTACGATCCGAATTCATACATGTGGAATTTCAGCCTCGGAAAAAAATTGTTTGATGAAAAAGCGGAACTGCGCTTTACGGCAGTTGATATTTTAAACAAAACCACGAACATAAAGCGAACTACAACCGACACATATTCGGAGGATGTTTCGTCGAACGTTCTCGGCAGATATTATATGTTTTCTTTCATTTACAATTTAAAAGCTTTTTAACTGTTAAATTAATTCGCAGTTAATGTACTTTTTTATTTGACAAGTTCTGTTCAAGAAGTTATAATTAGGTAAACAATTTTATCGGAGTTAGAAATGGAAGATATTCAAGAAAAAGACGCTAACAAAATTAACGGGTTTCTCATTATACTTTTAAACCTTTTACTTTTAGCAGTAAATGTTTATTTACTCGTAAATTTTATCAATTTACAGAATCCATTATTGTTGGTTCTCTTCTTCATTCTTTTTTCAATTATTGTGATACTGTTTAGTGGTTTAATAATAGTGCAGCCTAATGAGTCGCGGGTTCTCATCTTCTTTGGCAAATATATTGGCACTGTTCGCATCTCTGGCTTTTGGTGGGTAAATCCGTTCACAGCTAAAAAACATGTTACGTTAAGAATCAGAAACTTCAACAGTGAGAAAATTAAAGTGAACGATCTTAATGGCAACCCGATAGAAATAGGCGCTGTTATTGTGTGGAAAGTTATCGATTCTGCCAAGGCAGTCTTTGATGTTGAACATTACGAACAGTTTGTTGCTATTCAAAGCGAAACAGCAATTCGTTCACTTGCATCGGAATTTCCGTACGACGAATCGGAACATACGAAACATTCACTGAGAGGAAGTCCTCTGGAGATATCTGCAGGTTTGCAAAAGCAGGTGCAGCAACGTCTCGATGTTGCCGGTGTTGATGTTATAGAAGCCCGAATAAGTCATCTTGCTTATGCATCTGAAATTGCACAGATAATGCTTCGCCGGCAGCAGGCGGAAGCTATAGTGGCAGCAAGACAAAAAATCGTGGAAGGCGCTGTAGGCATGGTTGAAATGGCTTTAAAGTCTTTAAGTGAGCAGAAGATAGTTGAACTCTCTGAGGAGAAAAAAGCAATGATGGTTAATAATCTTTTAGTGGCGCTTGTTTCTGAAAGCGAAGCACAGCCCGTAATAAGTACAAGTTTACATCAATAGTCAAAAGCCGCACTTAGGGGCGGCTTGATTAGTTCGTCACTGTTTGAAATTAAAATCTTGAGTCTTCGAGTTCACACTAAAAATTAAACTCTTCTCAAAGTTTGTCATTATGGATTAATCAATTCCCCATGCAAGAAATCAATAAATACTTTTCTGTAACTACATTTCTGTACTTAAGGGCATCTCTAAAAACAAAGTGTCAATGTCCGTTAGTTAACTGATAAACGGCAATACTATAAAACCATAAATAACGTGTTGAGTATTTTTTTTCAATTAACATTTCTTTCTCGATATTTACTTTTCAATTTAGGGTTATAACGAATTAGGAAGTAATCAGTCCGGAAAGAAAAATCACATCAACATTTCATAATTAACCGTTAAAATTTATATCTTTGTATGCAAAATTTATCTTACTACCAAAAAAGGAAATCCATATAATGAGTATTTTAGTTGATAAGAAAACGAGACTTGTGGTACAGGGAATTACCGGAAGCGAGGGTTCTTTCCATACACGACAAATGGTAGAATATGGAACCAAAGTGGTTGCTGGTGTTACTCCCGGAAAAGGCGGCACAAAGTTCGAGACTATTCCGGTTTATAACACAGTTGCCGAAGCAGTTAAAGAACAAAAAGCAAATGCATCGATTATATTTGTCCCCCCTGCTTTTGCAGCAGACGCAATTCTTGAAGCGGTAGATGCTGGGGTGAAGTTAGTAATTTGCATTACCGAAGGAATACCCGCAAAAGACATGCTGCAAGTTTATAATTCTATTAAATCAAAAGATGTTGTGCTTATTGGTCCAAACTGTCCGGGAGTTATTTCCCCCGGCAAAGCCAAAATAGGTATCATGCCGGGTTTTATTCATAAAAAAGGAAGGGTTGGCGTTGTTTCACGAAGTGGAACTTTAACCTACGAAGCAGTAAAACAATTGACAGATGTGAAACTCGGACAAACAACCTGCGTAGGAATTGGCGGCGACCCAATAATTGGTTCTAACTTTACAAAAATTATAACTATGTTTAATGAAGATCCGGAAACGGAAGGCATAGTTATGATTGGTGAAATTGGCGGGAGCGCCGAAGAGGAAGCAGCCGACTTCATCAAGAAAAATGTTTCTAAACCCGTTGTAGGATTTATTGCTGGAAGAACAGCTCCTCCGGGACGAAGGATGGGACATGCGGGCGCAATCATTTCGGGCGGAAAAGGAACCGCCGGCGAAAAAATGACAGTTATGAAAAAAGCTGGAATAAAAGTGGTTGAAAGTCCTGCTGAAATAGGCACAACAATGCTAAAGGCTCTTGAGGTTGCTGGTTCAAAAAAACAGATTAAGAAAACTGTCGCTGTTAAAACATTAAATAAAAAACCAGCAGTAAAAAAGAGCACAAAAAATAGTAGTGAAACTTCTTCCAAAACTAAAAAATTGTTAAAGAAAAAATAGAATTTAATCTTTATCATTACTTCTTTCTAATATACCATGGATTGTCCAGGGTATGATTTTAAAGAACCAATTGTTGAATCGAAATATTTTTCTTTTTAGTTGCCGCTTTTCCAAATGACTAAGTGAGGTAAATTCTTCAGCAGTTAAATTTTCTAATTAATACAAACTAAATTTCGGAGAATTCAAATTGAGCAATAGAACATTAGCAATTATAAAACCTGATGCTGTTAGAAATAATAAGATTGGAGAAATCATTGCGAAAATAACCGGCGCAGGTTTTAAAATAAAAGCGATTAAGATGATTAAAATGAGTAAAACTTCTGCTCAAGGATTTTATGAGGTTCACAAAGAAAGACCATTCTATGCCGAACTTGTAGAATTTATGACGAGCGGACCCTGCGTTCCGATTGCCCTTGAAAAAGAAAATGCAGTTGCTGACTACAGAATGCTCATCGGCGCCACTGACCCTGCTGAGGCGAACGACGGTACAATTAGAAAATTATACGCCGCCAGCAAAGCAGAAAATGCGGTTCATGGTTCAGATTCAGACGAGAATGCAGCGTTGGAGATTTCACATTTTTTCTCACGCAACGAACTACTTCAAAATGCCTGTTAATAAATATAGCAATTTTATTTTTAGCCTTATAAACTTTAATACAGGATTAATTATAGTATGAAAAAATTTCTGCTCTTAATGATCTTTTCTTTATTTTCTTCTGTCAACGCGCAGAGTACAAATAATATACAGCTTGGTTCAGATAGGTTAATATCAGAATTCCAGAATTTGGTAATTGGGAAAAACATCGGTCTCGTTACAAATCATACCGGATCATTGACAAGTGGTAAACACATCGCTGATATCTTCTATAAAATGGATGGCGTCAAACTTGTTGCGTTATTCGGACCAGAGCATGGAGTGCGTGGGAATGCTCCAGCGGGTGAGAAAATAATTGATTCTATAGATCCGCAAACTGGCGTTCCGGTTTATTCTCTTTACGGGAAAAATAGAAAACCGACGGAAGAAATGTTGAACGGAATTGATTTGCTTATTTTCGATATTCAAGATGTCGGCGCTCGTTTTTATACTTACATCTCTACATTGTTTTATATGGTACAAACATCGGCAGAACAAAATATTCCATTAATTGTTCTTGACAGACCAAATCCAATCAATGGCATTTCGGTTGATGGACCAATAAGAACAGCCGAACAACACTCGTTTGTTGGCATTGCCCCGATTCCTATAATGCATGGGATGACTATAGGTGAACTCGCAAAAATGTTTGCGGGTGAAGAATTTATAGGTAAAGAATTAAAACCACAATTAACAATTATTGAAATGAAAAACTGGGTGAGAGATTCCTACTTTGATAATTATAATTTAACATGGAATCCTCCATCTCCCAACATCCCGGATCTAGAAACAGCCATAGTTTATCCCGGAATGTGTCTCGTGGAAGGAGTGAATGTTTCCGAAGGACGTGGAACTCAACAGCCATTTTTGAATATTGGAGCGCCATATATCAACTCCACCGAACTTATTAAAAAGCTTGAAGAGTTTGGTTCTGGAGGATTAAGAATTACAGAAACATCTTTTACTCCTGTAGCTATTTCGGGAATAGCATCATCGCCGAAATATGAAAATACACAATGCACAGGCATCAAAATAGAAGTTATCGACAGAAGAAAATTTAAACCCGTTGAATTCGGAATAAAACTAATTTCAGCTCTACACTATTTGTATCCGGAAGAACTAAAGTTTAGAGAATCTGCATTTGACAGACTAGCCGGCGATAAAAAAATAAGAGAAATGATTTTAAATGATGTTCACCCTGATACGATCATCAAATACTGGCAGAAGGACTTAACTGACTTTTTAACGATCAGAAAAAAATATTTAATTTACTAAGGAATAAAAATGAAATATATATCAATTCTATTATTAGGATTATTTTTTATAATTGGCTGCGGTGATAATGGGAAAAACAATCCAGCCGAAGGCAAAGAAGGTCAAAATGAATATTCATTTGACAGCACTGCTTTAAAAACCGAAACGCTTGATAATCCTAACCAGGCTTTTTACCTGCGTTACAAATTTAAAACGGGTGAGAAAGTACGCTATCGTGTTACAAGCATAATGAATAATAGACAGCACATTGAAGCTGATACTGTGATGGATCAGAATGTAAAGCAAACAGCAGTTTATTTGATTGATATTGATCCCGTTGAAGTTGATGCCGAAAGTGTTGCCGAACTCAAACTTACAATTAAATCTATTAAAGTTAATGCCTCTGCCAACGAGGAATCATTTTCATTTGAAACCGGAACTTCAAAAGATTCGAGTGAAATTGTAAAGTTTGCCGAATATGCTGCGTTAACTAATAATTCTTTTTCGATAAGATTAAGTAAATCGGGCGAAATACTTGAGATATTCAAAGTAGATAAAATTGTTAATCAGTATTTAAAAATAAAAGGCTATGCTGATTCCTTAAATGCTGAAAATAAAGTAGTGGTACGAAATCAAATAATTACGACAGGTTTAAAACCAATTCTTTCACAAGTTTTCCGCGAATTGCCGGAGAAGAAAGTTGCCAAAGACAGCACCTGGTCTTTTGTTCAGCCAACTTCACGAATTTTAATTTTCCAGATGGAAGCAACAACCGTCTATAAAATTACTAACCTTGAAAAATATGAAGACAATGTAGTAGCGGTGTTTGACGCTTCATTAATAACTAAAGTTGAAGGTCAAACAAAATATACCGATCGCGGTATTAATTATACTTTTAAAAAACCGATAACGACGGCAGCGGGTAAAGTTTATTTTAATGTTGAAAGTGGGCTGATTTTAAAATCGAAAACGGATGTTAACATCTCTATGGCTAACACTATGGAAATGGATTCTCCAAAAGGAAAAATAAAAGGAAGCCAATCGGAAAACCAAAAAATTACTTACATAGTTGAAAAAATTTAATTTAAAGAACACCTTCGAGAACAATAATTCTCGAAGGTGTTTTGCTTTTAAACTCAACTTGATGGAGCATTTTCATTTGGTTCTTTAATTTTCTGTACTACGACTTTAACCCCTTCAACACGCAGCACACGAATTTTACTCCCGCGTTCAATATAATCCCATTCAGCCACTACATCATAAAGTTTACCATTAATTTCCGCAGAACCGGCTGGTCGCAAATCAGTTAAAGCAATACCTTCAACACCCATAAGATTTAATTCCGAGGGATAAGAAACAAAACCCTGCGATGCAGTTTCAGATTGAGATAAAACAAGACGATTGAATATTGTACTTTTGGGTAGAAATTTAGCGAGAATGAATATTCCTAAAAGCGAAAATAGCAACGCACCTGCAAGCTGTATAATCGCAACTGAAATCATTTCAAAATCCACTAAAGGACCTGAAGAAATAAGAGAAAGAAATAGAGAAACAACTACGAGAACAATTCCCCCAATGCCTGCAAATCCAAATCCCGGTATAACAAATATTTCAAGCGCTATTAATAGCAGACCCAACGCAAACAAAATAATTTCAAGACCCGATGCAAGTTCTAATATGTATGATGAACCAAAAAATAATGCGAGCGCAATTAAACCGACAGTTCCCGGCAATCCCCATCCTGGAGTTTTAATCTCTGCAAACAAACCGAAGAAGCCTATCATGATTAGTATTGAAGAAATAATTGGATTATTTAAGAATCGCACAACATCTTCCGCCCAATTAGAATTTAGATTAATTATTTCAGCGCCTTTCAAATTAAATGCTTTGAGTACATCATCAATATTATTAACGAGCGTGTCGGCTATTTCAAATTTCAGCGCTTCTTCCGAAGTGAGTGTGATTAGCTGAGTGCTATCAACAAGTCCATCCACAACGACTCTTTCATCAACCATTCCCTGTGCAACATCCGTTCTTCTGCCGTTTCTTTCTGCGGTTGAACGCATTTCGCCACGCATATAAGATTGATACTTCTCCCCTACTTTTTGTCCTGTTTGGTCAACTACTGTTGCTGCACCGATTGACGAGCCGGGAACCATCACAATTTTTTTACAGGAAAGCGCTATTAAAGCGCCGGCAGAGATAGCCCTGTTATTTATGTATGCGATCGTTAAAATTTTACTTCTTAAGATGGCGTCTTTTATTTGTGTTGCCGCATCTACACGTCCACCGAAAGTATTAATTTTAAATATAATAGCATCAGCTTTATTTTCGTCAGCTTCATTTACTACGCGATTAATGAATGGAGCGAGTCCTAAATCAATCTCTCCCGTAATCTCTGCATAGTAAACCTTCTGCCCGTAAATGAAAGAAGAAGCAAAAAGTAAAATCAATAAGAAAATATATTTTTTCAATTTTTATATCCACGATTTTGGTTTGGAAAATATTACGGCAGTAAAATAACTAAAAAAATGTTTATTGTTAATAGCCGCCAAAAATTAAAGTATAGTTTTTAGAGGGAGTAAGAAAAAAGAAGAATGGAGTTAGATTTTGGTAATTAAGAATTAGAATTACCTCATTCATCTTTGCAGCATATTGATGAAGACTCTCGTTCACTATTTCAACTTTCAAACTCACTTGCTTTACATTCATCAATAATAGAGTTTCTGCAAAATAGCTTCTCTGTCATTTCGAAGGAGTCTTCGACTGAGAAATCTCTTAAGAACATGAGATTTCTCCCTTCGGTCGAAATGACATTAACCTGAAAAATTTATTTTGCAGAAACTCTAATTAATTCTGCCGCTGTTCTTCCGCTTTTTACTGCACTCTCA